>DATIOB010000501.1:0-5325 GCA_035473605.1 Conexibacter sp. | reverse complement strand
GCGGCAGTCGCAGCCGTCTGCCGTGCTCGCCGGCGACGACGAAGCCGCGCAGCGCGTCGCGCAGCGCCTGCAGATCGCTGAAGGGCATCGTGTCCGCCCTAGACCGGCTGCAGGCCGAGCTTGCGCAGCCCCGCGTTGAGCGCGTCGGTCAGCTTCTGGCGGTTCTGCGGCGAGTCGAGCGCCGCCTCCAGCTTGCTCTTGAGCAGGTCCTGGAAGGCCTGCGTGTTGGCGATCCAGGAGGCGACTCTCTCGTACAGGCCGGGCTGCGAGCTCCAGCCGTCCTTGTTGCCGAGCGTTATGTGCAGGTTGGCCATTCTGATGCCGACCTCGGTGACGTTCGCGTAGAGGCCCTCGCCTCTGGCCGTGAAGGCGGCGGCGGCCGTCAGCGTCAGCACCTGCGCCTCGTCCTTGAAGGTCCCTCTGACGTGGAACCAGGCGTCCGGCGCGCCGGCGCGGGCGGCGGCGCGCGCGAGATGGGCCTGCCGCGCGCGCTCGCGGTCGACCGGCCAGGTCGGCACGTGGTGGGTGACGGCGCTGGAGTCCTCGCCGAACTGCGGGATCCCCTTCACGCCGAGCCGCTCCAGCTCCGCCTGCGACAGCGGCTCGCCGTCGGCGACCGCCTGCATCACCGTGCCGGCCGGCACCTCTCTGGGATGGTCGTCCTGGAACTTCAGCACCTGGCCGTTGAACTGGGTCATCGCGTTCATCAGCTCGGCGTGGTCGTTGCCGGGCTCCAGCGGCGCGCCGGCCGCTCTGCGCGCATGGTCGACCGCCCACAGCAGGTCTATGTAGGTCGCGAAGCCGCCGGCGTACTGCTCGTCGTCGCCGATCTCGGGCGGCGGGCCGGGCGGGTTCCTGCCCTCTCTCTCGTCTCTGTACCACTTCGTCGCGGCGGTGACGGCGTCGGCCGATTCGCGCTGCCTCGCGAGCGACTCGCGGTACTGGCGGGCGGGGTTGGTGTCCGCCATCGTGATCTCCTGCAGCGTGTCCTGGTGCAGCCAGTAGGCGCCGTCGAGCAGCTGCCCGTTGTCGGTCTGGTCGAGCGCGACGTCGCCGTACCAGCTCGCCAGCGCCAGCCGCTCGTCCTCGCCCGGCCCGGCGGCGGCGAGACCGCCGCCGAGTATCGTCTCGGCCGTCTTGATCGCGCAGCCGGAGACGCCGGAGAGGCCGACGTCGTAGGCGCCGGTGAAGTCGACGAGACCGAAGGTCAGGCCGAGCCGGACGTCGGTCTGATCGCGCGAGACCGGCGTGCACTGCATCGTGCCGCTCTGGTAGGTGTCGATCCCGCCGAGGACCGTTCTCGACATCGAGATCCCCATGTACTCCAGCGCCCATTCGAACATCGTCTGCTCGGGTATGTCGCCGACGTCGATTCTCGGGAACGGCGCGATGTCGATCCCCAGCGACGGCACTCTCAGGCCGTTTCTGATGATCGAGCCGAGGTAGTACTCGCTCCCCGGTCTGCTGAGCAGATCCCACAGCATCCCGACGAGATCGCAGTCGGTGTTCTCCCCAGCTCCGGCGTTCGATGCCATGCCGGTCCCCTTTGCTCTCAGGCGGCGCAGGCCGCGGTCTCGTAGGTGTCGCGAAAGCCCTGGTCGACGACGTGGGCGGCGAGCGCGTCGAGCCGCTCGCGATGCTCGCCCGCCGGCAGCAGCGCCAGCTCGCTGCGCGCCCGCACCACGATCGCGCGGGCGTCGCCGATCGCGCGCATCCAGCCGTCGCCACGCCGCAGCAGCCGCACGCCCTCCTCCAGCCGCTCGTCGCTCAGCTCCTCGCCGCGCACGACCGCGTGGAGGAAGTGGTCGGAGGGCAGCTCACGCAGCTCGTACAGCAGCGGCAGCGACAGCCGCCCCTGGCGCAGGTCGGTCAGCGGCTCCTTGCCGGCGACCTCCAGCGGCCGCATCACGTCCATCACGTCGTCGACGATCTGGAAGGCGCGGCCGAGCCAGGCGCCGAACCGCCGCAGGCCGCCGACGACCGCCGGGCCGCCGTCGACGAGCCGGCCGCCGCCCTCGCAGGCGAACGAGATCAGGCGGCCGGTCTTGCGGTCGATCGTGCGGTAGTAGCGCTCGATCAGCCGCTCCGCCTCGCTGCCGTCGCCGCCGGGCCGCGGTGCCAGCATCTCGTCGAGCTGGCCGCGGCAGGTCTGCTCGCCGGTCGCGAGGAAGTCGCGCATCAGCGCGAGGTCGGCCTCGCCGCGCACGTGCGCCGACATCTTGCGCGTCGCCTGGATCCACTGCAGATCGCCGAGCACGAGCGCCAGCTCGTAGCCGCGCGAGGCCGCGATCGTCGGCAGGCCGCGTCGCAGCGGCGCACGGTCGACGATGTCGTCGTGGATCAGCGAGCCGACGTGCGACAGCTCGATCGAGACGGCCGCCGCGATTGCCCGCTCCGGCAG
Organism: Conexibacter sp.; assembly: GCA_035473605.1. GTDB lineage: Bacteria > Actinomycetota > Thermoleophilia > Solirubrobacterales > Solirubrobacteraceae > Conexibacter. The sequence goes on along the minus strand of DATIOB010000501.1, from coordinate 2,924 downwards.
CTCGTCGAGCGGCTCGCGCGCCGCGAGATGCGCCGACAGCACGAGCAGCAACGGGCGCAGCCGCTTGCCACCGCGGTAGAAGCCGAGCTCGGCCTCAGTCAGGTAGTCGCGCTGGCTGGCGAGCAGCAGCTCCAGCTCACGCTCGACGGCCGCCAGGTCGGGCGCCACGAGCGCCCGCGCGGCGAGGTACGGATGCTCCTCCATCTCAGAGGTTCGCCAACGCCTTGTTGACGAGCCGCTCGATGTTCTCCTTCACGTCGGGCTGGTTGAGGAAGGTCTGCAGCGCCCCGACGATCGAGCCGCTGGCGACGCCTCTGTTGATCGCGATCTGCGCCGACTGCTGCGCCCACAGCGGCAGCGACGGGATGTCGAGCGGCACTCTGATCGTCGCCGGGTCGGCGGCGACCAGCAGCGAGATGACGCTTATCGTCAGCGGTCTGCCGCGCTCGGCGTTGACGCGCACGTTGAGCGTGATCTGCGCGTCATAGGCGGTCGCGACGAAGCCGCCCTCGGCGTCGGCCTCCCAGCTCCGGTCGCCGCAGTCGCGCGAGCCGCTCTGGCGCGGCTCGCAGCAGCCGATCTGGAAGCGGAAGTTCGGTCTCTCCTTGTCGCCCTGGCTGAGTCTGAACTGCTTCTCTCTCGTCTTCTCGCCGACCAGCACGATCGCGCGGAACTCCGGCTCGCTCTCGGAGAAGGTGAGCGACACCGGTCGCATCACGTGGAGGTTCTCGAACTGGACGTTGAGCAGCTGGAGGGTCGGGTTGCCGGTCGCGATCGGTCTGACCGGGAAGTCGCCCTTGCAGGCCGAGTCGCGCACGTCCTGCGGCACGCCGTCGACCGGTATGCGGTCGCTGACGCCGTCCGGTCGTGCCGGGTCGTACGACGGCAGGCCCCACGGCTCGTAGCCGTCGAGGATCACGCGCGGCAGGTAGATCGGATTGCCGGCCTCGTCGCGAAAGAGCCGATCCCACAGCGCGCGCAGAATCGTGCGCGTGATCGGCCCGAGCGGATCGCCGAGCATCGCTCCGACGAACGTCGTCTGCATCCCCTGCCGCCTCCCCGTTGGCCCGTCCCCTGTCGGCGGCAAAGCTACGCGTGATGCTGATGAGTCAGCCGTCACTGCGCATTTCCAGAGCGCATTGCTCGCCTTTTCGGGGCGCATCCTGCCGGAGGCAGGTGCAAAGCGGGAAACGCGCTGTCAGAATTCTGACGGAGGAGCGACAAGCTCCTCGAACAGGCGGTCCAGCGTCCGCGGTCCGTCGTCGCAGAGTCCGGTGTGGACCGGCGACGGCTGCACCATCGCGGAGGAGGGCGCCGTCAGCCAGCCGAAGCGGTCGGAGCGGTCCATCCGCGCGACCGCGCCGGCCTGCGGGTCGCCGGCCGCGATCCGCTCGACGGCGCGCAGGTGGCGCTCCAGCGCGTCGAGGTCGAGCGCCGGGTCGAGTGCTCGCAGGCGTTCGCGGTCGACCTGCGTGCGCGCGCCGAGGAAGCGGTGGCGGCGGCTGTGCACGACGACACCGACGTTGAGCGCCTCGCCACGCGGCAGCGACGGCACGACGCGCAGGATCGCGTACTGGAAGACCTCCTGGCTGCCCGCGCCGGGGGCGTCGCCTGCCGCGGCGGGCGCCGGCGGGCGCGGCTCGCGCTCAGGCGGTGCGGGCACGCTCCGCCTCCTGCGCGAACGCGCGCGGTCCGGCCAGCCGTGCGGTGAGGTACTCGACGTGGCCGGCCGGGTCGGCGTCGCCGAACCAGGCGCGCGGGACGGCGCCGACGAGCCGCTCCAGCAGCTCGGGCGTGACGAGCGGCGCCAGGCGCGCGTCGGCCTCCGCGATCGAGCCGGCCGCCGGCAGCAGCACGTGGTCGCGGATCGCCGCGAACGGGCCGCCGGCTCTCGCCGGATCGAGCCCCGCGTGCTGCTTGTAGAGCGCCGCGCCGTGGTCGATCAGCCACAGTCTGCCGTGCCACGTCAGCAGGTTGGGGTTGCGCGGCGTGCGGTCGACGTTCTCGGTGTAGGCGTCGAGCCAGACGATCGCCGCCGCCAGCTCCGGGTCGAGCTCGAAGCCCTCCAGCGCCGGGTTGTACGGCAGTGCGCGCGGCAGGAAGTCGATCCCGACGTTGCAGCCGGCGCTCGCCTGCAGCAGCTCCTGGATCTCCGGGTCGGGCTCGGCGTCGGGCAGGTGCGGGTCCAGCTCGACGAAGACCTGCTCCGGGATCGGCAGCGCGAGCGCGCGCGCCAGCTCGCCGACGATCAGCTCCGCGACGAGCGCCTTCGGCCCCTGTCCGGCGCCGCGCAGCTTGACGACGTAGAGCCCGTCGTCGTCGGCCTCGACCAGCGCCGGCAGCGAGCCGCCCTCGCGCAGCGGGGTGACGTAGCGGGTGGCGTCGACGGTGCGCACGGCCGCGCACCCTATCGCGCGCCGATCGAAGCCCCTGCGGAGGCGGGTCATCTAGGGTCCGCCGCATGAGTGACGGAAACGACGGCGTCGTGCGGCTCACGCTGCAGCTGCGCCTGAACGACTTCGACGTGCTCGGCCACCTCAACCAGGCCGTCTACCACGAGCTGATGGAGCAGGGTCGGATCGCGCTGCTGTCCAGCCTCGCCGCGGACTCCAACCGCTACGTGCTCGCGCACGTCGAGCTGGACTACCGCCGCGAGGTGCCGGCGCCGACCCGCGAGGTGCTCGTCGAGACCTCGGTCGCCGCGTACGGCCGCTCCAGCGTGAAGCTGTCCCAGCGGGTGCTGCGCCCCAACGGTGAGCTGGCCGCCGAGGGGCACTCGGTGCTCGTCGGCTGGGACCGAGAGGCGCGCGGCTCGCGCCCGCTCGACGACGCGGAGAAGCAGTCGCTGGCGGCGCTCGTCGAGCGCGCGGCGACGAGCGCACCGGCTGCCGGCGCGTAGAGCGCGGACCGGCGGGGCGCGTTAC
>DATIOB010000500.1:0-4201 GCA_035473605.1 Conexibacter sp. | reverse complement strand
GACTTCCGGCCGGGCGGCGTGACCGTTCATGCGGGCTCGGTGATCCTGGAGCCTGGTCTGACGCGTGCGGATTTCGAGGAGTTGCGCCGGCAGGGTGTGTGGTTGGCGAAGGCGGGGTTTGGCGCGTTCGATGGTCCGTTGGACTACGTGCCGGTGGCGCAGGCGGCGCGTGCCGCCGGGCTGATCGTGACCTGTCACACGGGTGGTGGTTCGATCCCGGGCAGCCTTGATCGGATCGATGCGGGGGCGGTGATCGCGATGGGCGCGCATGTGAGCTTTCACGTCAACGGTGGTCCGACGGCGATGGTGCCGGCGGACAACGAGAAGATCGTGGTGGAGGGTGGTGAGGTCGCGTTGCAGTTGGCGATGGCGGGCAACCTCCGCTCGGCGCTCGACATCTGCCGTCTCGCGCGTGAGCACCAGAGAACCGACCGGCTGCTGATCTCGACCGACACGCCGACGGGGACCGGGGTGGTGCCGCTGGGGATGTTCCACCTGATCGCGGAGCTGGTCTCGCTCGACGGCCTGCCGGTCGAGCTGGCGATCGCCGCCGCGACCGGCTCGGTCGGCCGTGTCTACGGCCTCGATGCCGGGATCCTCGCCCCCGGCCGCCCCGCCGACCTGCTCGTCCTCGACGCCCCGCTCGGCTCCGCCGGCACCGACTGGGCCGGCGCGCTGCAGGCCGGCGACCTGCCCGGGATCGGAGCCGCCATCACCTCAGGCGTCGTCCGCTACACCAAGTCCCGCAACACACCCGCCCCGAAGCGGCCCGCACGAATCGCTTGACTTCAAGCGCACTTGAAGGTCGAGAATGGTTCGACCACAAGCGCAGAAGGAGCGACCGATGACGAGCACGACAACGAGCGCGAGAGCGCAGATCACCGACGAGGTCACGACCTGGCCGGGCGTGACGACGGCCGGGCCGGGGGAGCGCGGCGAGTTCTCCTACATGCTCGGCCGCCGCGAGCTCGGCCACCTGCACGGCAGCCGCGTCGCGCACTTCTCCTTCCAGCGCCAGCTCGGCGCGGAGCTGCGCGCGGCCGGTCGCGTGATCCCGCACCCGATAACCGATTCGCCGAGCCTCGGAGCCAAGCCGATCGAGGGCCCCGACGACGTCGCCGAGGTGATCGCGCTGCTGCGGATCAACTACGAGCGGCTGCTGGCGCGCTACGGGCTGCCGTCCGCGGGCTCCGACACGTCGGAGCGGCCCGGCGCGACCAGACCGGTCTCGTAGGCGAAGATCACCGCCTGCACGCGGCTGCTGAGGTCGAGCTTCGCGAGCATCCGCCCGACGTGGCTCTTGACGGTGCTCTCCTCCAACTGCAGGTTGGCGGCGATCTCGGCGTTGCTGCGGCCGGCGGCGATCCCCAGCAGCACGTCGCGCTCGCGCGGGGTCAGCGCCGCGAGCGCGGGGTCGCCGGCGCGCGCCGGGGCGGAGTCGGCGAACTGGTCGAGCAGGCGGCGCGTGACCTCCGGCGAGATCAGCGCGTCGCCGCGCGCGACGGAGCGGACGGCGTCGATGATCCGCTCCGGCGCCGAGTCCTTCACGAGGAAGCCGACGGCGCCGGCGCGCAGCGCCTCGAAGACGTACTCGTCGAGGTCGAAGGTCGTCACGACGATCACCTCGACGCCCTCGACGCCGCGCAGCCGTCGCGTCGCCTCCAGCCCGTCCATCCGCGGCATGCGGATGTCCATCAGCACGACGTCGGGGGCGCGGCGGTCGACCTGGCCGAGCGCGTCGAGCCCGTCGACGGCCTCGCCGACGACCTCGATGTCGTGCTCGCTCTCGAGGATCATCCGCAGCCCCTGGCGGGAGATCGCCTGGTCGTCGGCGACGATCACGCGGATGCTCATGGCGCCGCCTCCAGCGGAAGCGTCGCGCGCACCGACCAGCCGCGGCGGCCGACCGGTCCCGCCTCGAAGCTGCCGTTGACGATCGCGACGCGTTCGCGCATGCCCTCCAGCCCGCCGCCGTGGCGGCGCGGCGGGCCGCCGACGCCGTCGTCGTCGATCGCGACGAACAGCTCCCGCTCGCCGTACTCGATCCGCACGAGCACCTCGCTCGCGCCGGCGTGGCTGACGACGTTCGTCAGCGACTCCTGGACCACGCGGTAGGCGACGATCTCGATCTTGTCGCTCAGCGGCCGCTTGCGGCCCTTCAGCCGCAGGTCGACGTTCAGCCCGCCGTCGCGCGCCGGCGCCAGCAGCTGCTCGACGTGCTCCAGCCGCGGCGACGGCGCCAGCGCGGCCGGCTCGCTCCCGCGCAGCACGCCGAGCGCCCGTCTCGTCTGCCCGAGCGCCTCCGTCGTGAGGCCGTGGATCCGCTCCAGCGCCGCCTTCGCGACCGGGTCGGGCGTCATGCGGCCGGCGCCGGCCGCCTGCAGCGAGATCGCGCTGAGGTGGTGGCCGGTGATGTCGTGCACGTCGCGCGCGATCCGCAGCCGCTCCTCGCCGACGGCGCGCTGCACGTCGCGGTCGCGCAGCTCCTCGATCCGCTGCGCCAGCTCGCGCGCCTCGCGCGTCTGCGCGCGCTCGCTGCGGATCGCGTCGCCGATCAGGACCGGCAGCAGCCCGAGCGCGAAGGCGCCGATCGCGCGTCCGACGACGGCTTCGTCGGAGCCGTAGGAGGCGGCGATCGCGACGACCGTGCCGGAGAACCAGCCGAGCAGGATCGTCATGCCGCGGGGGCTGTGCAGCGCCGCGTAGCCGGCCAGCAGCAGCGCCGCCATCAGCGGCAGCGTCATCGAGTAACCGGCGATCGAGCCGGCGCCGGAGGCGAGCAGCGCGACGAGCGCCGCCGGCACCGGCGCCGGGCGCCGCAGCGCCACCGCGGCGCCGGCGATCACCGCCAGCGCGACGCCGAAGGCGTCGGGGTCGTGGTGGACGGTGCGCGTCGCTCTGTCGAGGTCGACGAGCACGAACGCGCCCGCGGCAGCGGCGACCACCACGGCTGTGACGGCGTCCGACCAGCGCGCCGGTTCGCGCGGAAGCGGCGCCTCGTAGCCGCGGCGGATCCACCAGCGCTTGAGACGCGAGCGGGGGACCGGGCGCGGCGCCGGCGGCGTCGTCGGCGCGGACGCGCTCAGCGCGCCGGGCGCGCCGTTCACTGTCGGTCCCTGGGCCACGCTCACAGCCTAGCCCCGGCTCACGCCGCCGCACCGGTCGCCGGCGCCGCGGCGACCGGTGCGGTCGCGCGCTCGATGCCCGCCAGCGCACCGCCGTCGAGCGCGACGTCGGTGCCGGTCAGGAACGAGGCGGCCGGCGAGACGAGCCAGTCGACGGCGGCTGCGACCTCGCGCGGCGTGCCGAGCCGCTTCAGCGCCGAACCGGTGACCAGCTCGCGCACGCGCGGCTCGGCCGACAGCTCGGCACGGCCCATCGGCGTGTCGATCAGCCCGGGGGAGACCGACAGCAGCCGCGCGCCCGCCGCGCCCCACGTCGCCGCCTCGCGGCGGCAGAGCCGGATCACGCCGAGCTTCGACAGCTCGTAGGCGACGTGCGGGTGGACGATCGCGCCGTTGGTCGCGGCCAGCAGCGCGTCGAAGAGGGCGGGGCGGTCGGGGTCGTCGAGCAGTCGCAGTACGCGCGGCGTCGGCGGCGCGACCGGGTGGCCGGCGACCGAGGCGACGCAGACCGCGACCGAGCCGGCGACGGCGTGGGGGAGGAAGGCGCGCAGCAGCGCGTCGGTCGCGACGAGGTTGACATCGAAGACGGTGCGGCCGTCGGCGAGCGCCGGCGAGAGGCCGGCGGCGTGCACGAGGGCGCCGAGCGGGCGGTCGTGCAGCGCGGCGGCGAGCGCCAGCGCCTCGCCGGGGTCGGCGAGGTCGCCGACGACGGTCGCCTCGATCAGGTAGCCGTCGGCGGCCAGCTTCGCGGCGATCGCGTCGAGCGGCTCGCGCTCGCGGTCGGCGAGCACGAGCGCTCCCCGGTGGCCGAGCCTGCGCGCGCACTCGAAGCCGATCCCGCCGGCGGCACCGGTCACGACATGGATGGGTTCGGTGGAGGTCATCGCGCTGCTCCTGACGATTGGAGGGGTGCATTCACCGTCGCGCGCCGCGGCGGCGAGCGCCTCCTCCGAAAGGAGCAACCGGCCGCCCACGTTGGGCGGCAGCGGGTCGGTGCGTTCGGCGGTCGTCGCGGGGGCGCTCGACCCGCACAGTGGGATGACCGCCTCTCTCCGCTCCAAGACCCCGACGCGAAG
>DATIOB010000499.1:0-2094 GCA_035473605.1 Conexibacter sp. | reverse complement strand
CGAGCCGGCCGAGCTGGCCGAGGCGGCGCGCCGCTTCCTGCGCGAGAGATTCCTGCGCGCGCAGGTCGGGATCAGCGGCGCCAACTTCGCCGTCGCCGAGACCGGCACGATCGCGGTGCTGGAGTCCGAGGGCAACGGCCGCATGTGCACGACGCTGCCGGAGACGCTGATCACCGTCTGCGGGATCGAGAAGCTCGTGCCGAGATGGGAGGACCTGGAGGTCTTCCTGCAGCTCCTCCCCCGCTCCTCGACGGCGGAGCGGATGAACCCGTACACGACCTTCTGGACCGGCGCGCGCGATGACGACGGGCCGCGCGAGTTCCACCTCGTGCTGCTCGACAACGGCCGCACGAGATCGCTCTCCGACGAGATCGACCGGCAGACGCTGGCGTGCATCCGCTGCTCGGCCTGCCTCAACGTCTGCCCCGTGTACTCGCGAACCGGAGGACACGCGTACGGGTCGGTGTACCCGGGGCCGATCGGCGCGATCCTGACGCCGCAGCTGGCGGGCATGAGAGCGGCCGGCTCGCTGCCGTTCGCCTCCTCCCTGTGCGGCGCCTGCTACGAGGTCTGCCCGGTCAAGATCGACATACCGACCGTGCTCGTGCACCTGCGCAACCGCTCCAACAAGGAGAGAGCGGCGGCCTCGCTGAGAGGGAGGCTCGACCCCGAGCGGCTCGCGCTGAAGGCGGTCGCGAAGGGCTTCGCGACGCGCGGCCGCTACGAGCGGCTGCAGAAGCTCGGCCGGCTCGGCCAGTGGCCGCTGGCGCGCAAGGGCAGGATCACGAGACTGCCGGGCGAGCTGGGCGGCTGGACGAAGGCGCGCGACCTGATGCCGATCCCCGACCAGACCTTCCGCGAGTGGTGGGTGCAGCGGGAGACCTCCAGATGAGCGACGCCAAGTCCGCGATCCTCGCGCGCATCCGCGGCGCGCTGACGGACGTGCCGGCCGCCGAGACGGTCGCCGACGTCGCCGTCGAGCGCGGCTACCGCCGCGTCGGCGAGCTGCCGGCGGCCGAGGTCGTCGAGCTGTTGGCCGAGAACTGCGCCGACTACCGCGCCAACGTGCGTCAGGTCGGCGCGGCCGAGCTGCCCGGCGCGATCGCCGAGGCGCTTGCGGCGCGCAGCGCACAGCGGCTCGCGATCCCCGCCGACCTGCCGGCCGCCTGGCGCGTCGACGGCGTCGAGTGGGTCGAGGACCACGCGCTCTCGCACGACGAGCTGAGCGCCGTCGACGGCGTCGTGACCGGCTGCGCGGTCGCGATCGCGCTGAACGGGACGATCGTGCTCGACGGCGGCGTCGCGCAGGGGCGCCGCGCGCTGACGCTGCTGCCCGACTACCACCTCTGCATCGTGCCGGCCGAGCGGATCGTCGAGCTGGTGCCCGAGGGCATCGCCCGCCTCGCCGACGCCGCCCGCGCCGGTCAGCCGATGACGATGATCGCCGGCCCCTCGGCGACCTCCGACATCGAGCTGAACCGCGTCGAGGGCGTCCACGGTCCGCGCACCCTGGACGTGCTGGTCGTCACCGGCTGAGGTTCACGCGGCGGCCGTGACCGCCGCGTCGTAGCTGGCCTGCACGCCGGGGTAGAGCGCGGTCAGGTCATTCGGCAGCGCCGCCTTCACCTGGCGGCTGACCTCGTCGGCGAGGACCTCCTCGGCGCCGGCCTCGACGCCGGCGAGCACCTGTGCGACGACATCGGCCGGGGCGCTCTTGGGCGCCTCGACGCCCGCGGCCATGTCGGTGTCGACGTAGCCGACGTGGACGCCGACGACGAGCGTTCCCTGCCCGCGCAGCTGGACCCGCAGCGCGTTGGTCGCCGCCCACGCCGCCGCCTTCGAGGCGGCGTACGTGCCGGCGGCGGGGAAGTGAATCCACGACAGCGCCGAGTGCATGTTCACGAGCGCCCCGCCGCCGCCCGCGGCCAGCACCGGCGCGAAGGCGCGCGCGACGTTGAGCACGCCGAAGTAGTTGACCTCCAGCTCCTCGCGAGCGGCGGTGATCGCGTCGTCGTCGAGCGGCGTCGCCCCGCGGCCGACGCCGGCGTTGGAGATCACGAGCGACACGTCCGCGGCGGCCTGCGCGGCGGCCGC
>DATIOB010000498.1:0-5306 GCA_035473605.1 Conexibacter sp. | reverse complement strand
GGGTCGACTGCAGACGCGTGACGTTCAAGTACGGCCTCGGCGAGGAGTTCATCGACGTGCTCAAGACGCTCGCCAAGCTCGGGCTCGACAGCACCGACCCGGTCACCGTGCGCGGCATGCAGGTCGCCCCGCGCGACGTCGTCGCGGCGGCGCTGCCGAACCCCGCGACGCTCGGCGACAAGATGCGCGGCCGCACCTGCGCCGGCACCTATGTGACCGGCACCGGCAAGGACGGCAGACCGCGCAGGACCTACCTCTACCACGTCGTCGACAACGAGATGACGATGCGCGAGTACGGCAGCCAGGCGGTCGTCTGGCAGACCGCGATCAACCCGGTGGTCGCACTGGAGCTGATCGCCGCCGGCACCTGGTCGGGCGCCGGCGTGCTCGGCCCGGAGGCGCTCGACCCGGTCCCCTTCCTCGACCTCCTGAACGACTACGGCTCGCCCTGGAGAATGGAGGAGCGCTAGGCCGTGACCTCGACGCCCTTCCAGAAGGCGACGTGGTCTCTGATCTCCGCCGCGGCGTCCTTCGGCTCCGGGTAGAACCAGGCGGCGGCGGCGTTGCGCTCGTCGCCGACGACCACGTCGTAGTAGGAGGCCGTGCCCTTCCACGGGCAGACCGTGTGCTCGTCGCTCGGCGCGAAGTGCTCGCTGACGATCGAGTCGACGGGGAAGTAGTGGTTGCCTTCGACGACGACGGTGTCGTCGCTCTCGGCGAGGGTGGTGCCGTTCCAGGTGGCTCTCATGCTCTGAGGGTAGCCACGCCGCTGCCCGCCTTCGGCAACGCGTCGCCGGGGTCGTGCGCGAGGTCGTCGGCGAGGCGGCTCAGCAGCGCCGCCAGCTCCTCGTGCTGCTCCGGCGACCAGCCCTCGAGCAGCTCCGCGAGGCGGTCACGGCGGGCGGCCAGCAGGCGGTCGTAGATCGCCCGGCCGGCGGCCGTCAGCACCAGCGGGCTGTCCGCGACGGAGTCGATCCCGGCACCGTCGATCGCCCAGCCGGCGTCGTCGCTGCCGGGCGCGATCGGCGCCGCGCCGCGGCCGCACTCCTCGACCAGCTGCTCGACCGCCAGCTCGGCCAGCGGCACCGTCAGGCGGTCGCGCGCGATCCCGCATCTGTCGGCCAGCTGCGTGGCGGTCACCGGCGCGTGCTCTGCGATCCGGCCGAGCAGCCAGACGGCGGCCGGCGGCAGGTCGACGCCGGCGCGCGCAGCCAGCCGCTCGTAGATCCGCTTGCGCGTGTCGCGCCGCGCCAGCACGCTGACTGCGCGCGCGATCTCGTCGTAGGAGGCGTCGGGCTTGGCGATCGCGAACGACTCGCCGACGCCGGAGGTCTCGACCGTTCTGCGCAGCGGCACCTCGCGCAGCAGCCACGTCAGCGCGAAGGCGACCAGCACGACCGGCACGGCGACGAGGAAGACGGTCGTGAGCGCGTCGGCGTACGCGTCGGCTCTGGAGGCGGCGCCGGGCAGCTCGTCGGCGAGCCGGTTGCTGAAGATCGCGCCGAAGATCGCGACGCCGAAGGAGCCGCCGATCGAGCGGAAGAAGGTCGCCCCCGAGGTCGCGACGCCGAGGTCTCTGTAGTCGACGGCGTTCTGCACCGCCAGCACGAGCACCTGCATCGTCATGCCGAGGCCGAGGCCGAGCACGAGCATGTAGGAGGAGCGCTGCACGGTCGTCGTCGAGGGGTCCATCGTCGCCAGCAGCGCGAAGCCGCCTGCGGCGATCGCGGTGCCGGCGATCGGGAACGGCTTGTAGCGCCCGGTCCGCGCGATCACCTGGCCGCTGGCGATCGAGGTGATCAGCACGCCGACCATCAGCGGCACCAGCTCCAGCCCCGAGCCGGTCGCGCTCGCGCCGTTGACGATCTGCAGGAACAGCGGCAGGAAGGTGACGGCGCCGAAGAGGCCGAAGCCGACGACGAAGCCGATCGCGCTGGCGACGGCGAAGACGCGGTTGGAGAACAGCTTCAGCGGCAGGATCGGCTCGGCCGCGCGCCGCTCGACGAGGATGAACAGGACCGTCAGCACGACGCCGCCGGCGGCGAGCGCGATCGACTGCGGCGAGTCCCACGCCTGCGAGGAGCCGCCGAGGCTGAGGAAGAGGATCAGGCAGGTGACGCCGGAGGCCATCAGCGCGGTGCCGAGCCAGTCGATCGAATGGCTGCGGCGGGTGACGCTGGCCGGCAGCACGGCGGCGATCACGGCGAGCGCGACGGCGCCGATCGGCAGGTTCACGTAGAAGATCCACTGCCAGCTGAGGTGCTCGACGAAGAAGCCGCCGAGCAGCGGGCCGGCGACGCTGGAGACGCCGAAGACGGCGCCGAAGATCCCCTGGTAGCGGCCGCGCTCGCGCGGCGAGACGACGTCGCCGATGATCGCCTGCGCGCCGACGATCAGGCCGCCGCCGCCGAGCCCCTGCAGCGCGCGGAAGAGGATCAGCTCGAGCATCGACTGGCTCAGCCCGCACAGCGCCGAGCCGACCAGGAAGATCACGATCGCGACCTGGAAGACGCGCTTGCGGCCGTAGAGGTCGCCGAGCTTGCCGTACAGCGGCGTCGAGGCGGTCGAGGCGAGCAGGTAGGCGGTCGTCACCCACGAGATGTGCTCCAGCCCGCCGAGGTCCGCGACGATCGTCGGCAGCGCGGTCGCGACGATCGTCTGGTCCAGCGACGCCAGCAGCAGCGCCAGCATCAGCCCGGCGAAGACGGCGCGAACGCGGGTGCGGTCGATCGGCGGCGCCGCGCCCTCCCCCGCTGGCCCCGATCCCGGAGCGGTCGACGTCGCACTCATCGAAACGGTGTGTACCCACTGCGAGGCGGTTCGCGACCCTCGCCGATAGGGCAGAATCGACAGTTCTCATGTCCCCTGCCGCCCTGCTCCGGCGCCGCGTGCTCGTGGCGCTCGTCTTCTCCGGCCTCGCCGCCGTCGCCTTTGCCGCCGGGCTGAGCGCCGCGCGCGGCGAGCCGGCCGGCGCCGCGCCCGAGTTCGTGCAGAACACGCTGACGCCGCGCGAGGCCGGCTGGCGGCAGGCGGTCGCCTCGCGCTTCGACGACTACGGCGAGGAGCTGGCCTGCGGCGGCGTGCTCGCGCGCGACCAGCTCGGCGTCGCCTCGCGCACGCTGCCGTGCGGGACGCCGGTCACGATCGCCTACCGCGGCCGCGCCGTCACGGTGCCGGTGATCGACCGCGGGCCGTACGTCGAGGGCCGCACCTGGGACCTGACCGGCGCGACCGCCGAGGCGCTCGACTTCCCGGGGCTGGCGACCGTCACGTGGCGTCGTCGCTGAGCGCGCGGATCGCGCGCGCCATCCGCCGCACGAAGATCAGGCTCAGCAGCACCGTCCCGCCGCAGATCAGCCACATCGACTGGTAGCCCTCGGTCTCCTCGAAGGTCCCGGAGAACAGCTCGACGGCGAGGCCGGTCAGCAGCGGGCCGAGCATCGTGCCGACGCCGCGGCTGAGGCTGTAGAAGCCGGTCAGCGCGCCGTGCGAGCCGGCCGGCATGTGCGGCATCAGCAGGGCGTAGGGCAGCGTCATCAGCGTGCCGCCGCCAAAGGCCGCCAGCGGCGCGATCAGCACCAGCACGAGCGTGTCGGTCGTGACCGCCGGGACCAGCAGCCCGATGCCGTAGATCACCAGCGTGATCCGCAGCACGCGCAGCTGGCCGTAGCGGTCGGCGAGGATCCCGCTGACGATCGCGCCGGCGAGCACGAACGTCGCCGCGGCGCCGACGATCAGCGCCGCGTCACCGACCTCGATGCCGAGCCCGACCGTGACGTACAGCAGCACGAAGGTCTTCAGCGCGCCGAGCGACGCCTCCCACAGCGCGTTGGCGACGAGGTAGGCCTGCAGCCCCTTACGCCCGGCGACGAGCGAGCGCAGCTCACGGATCGCGGCGCCGAGCGGCTTCGGGTCCTCCGGCTCGTGCCATCTGCGCTCGTGGTCTCTCAGCATCACGTGCAGGAAGAGCCACATCACCGCGAGCGTCACGACCGCCGTCGTCACGAACGGGATCCACGGCGCGAGGTCGAACAGGAGGCCGCCGGCGACGAGCGCCAGGCCGGTCGCCGCACCGCGCCAGATCGCCTGCACGCTCTGAGACTTGCCGGCGTTGGCGTCGGAGACGAGATCGGGGTAGAGCGCGCGGTAGGGCTCGTACGCGACGAAGTAGGCGGCGAAGAACAGCCAGGCGAGGCCGAGCGCGATCACGAGCGAGTGCGCGAAGCCCAGCAGCGCGAGCGAGATCGCCAGCGGCGGCGTCGCCGCCAGCAGGAACGGCAGCCGCCCGCCGATCGGCGACTTCAGCTGATCGGACCAGGTGCCGACGATCAGCGGCAGCGCGAGCGCCAGCAGCCCCTCGCTGCCGATCAGCACGCCGACGACGATCGAGCTGCTGGTGAACTCCTGCGCGACCAGCGGCAGGTAGGTCGTCACGACCGTGATCGAGAGCGCCAGCGCGAAGGTCGGCAGCCCCAGCAGCCAGATCGCGCGCCGCTCGTGCTCCTCGGTGGATGTCCCGGTCGCGGCCACGCTCACGCGGTTACTACCCTCGGTGCAACGCCCCGATGCGAAAGGATCTCCCATGGCACCGCAGCAGCGCAGACTCGGAACGCAGGGCCTCACCGTCTCCGCCGAAGGGCTCGGATGCATGGGGATGTCGGAGTTCTACGGCACGACCGACGAGGGCGAGGGGATCGCGACGATCCACCGCGCGATCGAGCTGGGCGTGACCTTCTTCGACACCGCCGACATGTACGGCCCGCACACGAACGAGCGGCTCGTCGGCAGAGCGCTCGCCGACCGTCGCGACGAGGTCGTGCTGGCGACCAAGTTCGGCATACAGCGCGATCCCGACGATCCCACCCGCCGCGGCGTCAACGGCCGACCGGAGTACGTCCGCGAGGCGATCGACGGCTCGCTCAGACGCCTCGGCGTCGACCACGTCGACCTCTACTACCAGCACCGCGTCGACCCCGACACGCCGATCGAGGAGACCGTCGGCGCGATGGCCGAGCTGGTCGCCGCCGGCAAGGTCAGATACCTGGGCCTCAGCGAAGCGGCGCCGGAGACGATCCGCCGCGCCCACGCCGTCCACCCGATCAGCGCGCTGCAGACCGAGTACTCGCTGTGGTCGCGCGATCCCGAGGCCGAGATCCTGCCGACGCTGCGCGAGCTGGGGATCGGCTTCGTCCCCTACGCGCCGCTCGGGCGCGGGTTCCTCTCCGGCCGCTTCACCTCCCCCGACGAGCTCGACGAGGGCGACTTCCGCCGCAACGGCCCCCGCTTCACCGGCGAGAACCTCGAGG
>DATIOB010000497.1:0-7063 GCA_035473605.1 Conexibacter sp. | reverse complement strand
GACGATGCCCTTCGACCCTCGCACGATCTCCGGGACCCCCTACGGAGCGCCGCTGGTGCCGCCGCTGCCGATCCGGCTGCGGCGGACCGAGATCCTGACCGTCGTCTACGAGACCGACGCGGCGGCCGCCGACGCGCTGCTGCCGGAGCCGCTGGAGCTGGCCGCGCCGCTCGTGCTGGTCAACGTCTACTGGATGCACGACGCCGAGTTCTTCGGCGTCTACGGCGAGTCGGCCGTGCAGCTGCCGGTGCGGCTGCCCGACGGCGCCCCGGCGATGTACTCGCCCTTCCTCGTGCTCGACTCCGACGCCGCCGTCGCGGCCGGGCGCGAGCTGTACGGGCAGCCGAAGAAGGCCGGCCGCGTGACGCTGAGACCGGACGGCGACCTGCTCGTCGGCCGCGTCGAGCGCAACGGCATCGACCTGCTGACGGCGACGATGTGCTGGAAGCAGCAGGCCTGCGCGCCCGACCTGCTGGAGGCGCTCGTGCCCGGCAGCGGGACGAACGTGAACCTGCGCGTGCTGCCGCTCGACGGCACCGACGTGCGGCGCGAGCTGGTCGTGCGCGACTTCGAGGACGTCGTCGTGCACGAGTGCTGGACCGGCCCCGCGACCGTCGAGCTGCGCCCGAACGCGCAGGTGCCGATCCATCAGCTGCCCGTGCGGACGGTGCGCGGGGCGACGCACCGCCTGATCGACCTGACGCTGCCTCCCGGCCGCGTCATCCACCGCTACTGACGCCGGCCTCCGTGCGCGCCGAGCGCCGGCGCGCACGTTCCACCGTCGGGTCGACGGCCGGGATGGCGCTCATCAGCTGCCGCGTGTACTCGTGCTCGGCGGAGCGGAACAGCTGCTCGCGGCTGCCGCGCTCGACGATTCTGCCGCGCTGCATGACGGCGACGGTCGACGCCATGTAGCGGACGACCGCGAGGTCGTGGCTGATGAAGAGGTAGGTCAGGCCGAGCCGCTGCTGCAGCTCGCCGAGCAGGTTGAGGACCTGCGCCTGGATCGAGACGTCGAGCGCGGAGACCGACTCGTCGAGCACGACCAGCTCGGGGTCGAGCGCGAGCGCGCGCGCGATCGCGACGCGCTGGCACTGCCCGCCCGACATCTCGCGCGGCCGCCGCTCTCTGTAGGCGGGGCCGAGGCCGACGAGGTCGAGCATCTCCTCGACGCGCGCCGCGCGCGAGGCGCGGTCGCCGATGCCGTGCGCCTCGAGCGGCGCGGCGACGATCTGCGCGACCGACTGGCGCCGGTTGAGCGCCGCGAACGGATCCTGGAAGACCATCTGCATCCGCTTGCGCAGGCGCCGCAGCTCGCCGCCCTTCAGTCTCGTCACCTCGAGGCCGTCGAAGCGGACGCTGCCGGCGTCGAGCGGCAGCAGGCCGAGCAGCGCGCGCGAGACGGTCGACTTGCCCGAGCCGGACTCGCCGACGAGGCCGAAGGTCTCGCCCCGCCGGATCTCCAGCGAGACGTCGTCGAGCGCGACCAGCGTCTCTCTCGACCCCAGCCGGAAGTGCTTCGTCAGGCCGCTGGCGACGACGAGGGGCGCGCCCGGCGCGGCGGGCACGGGAGCCGCGCCGGACGGGGTGGTCTCAGGCTCCGACATGCGTCTCCTCCTTGACGGCCGCGGCACGTTCGTCGGCACGGTGGCACTCGACGAGCCGGCCCGCGACCTCTCTCAGCAGCGGCACCTCGGTGCGGCAGCGGTCCTGCGCCCAAGCGCAGCGGGGATGGAAGCTGCAGCCGCTCGGAAGCGAGCCGGCGAGCGGCGGGGAGCCGCCGATCGTCGGGATCGGCACGCCCAGCTCCAGGTTCAGGTCGACGGCGGCGCCGAGCAGCGCCTCGCTGTAGGGATGCAGCGAGGCGCGGTAGAGCGCCTCCGCCTCGGCGCGCTCGACGATCCGCCCGCCGTACATCACCTGCACGGTGTCGCAGAAGCCGGCGGCGACGCCGAGGTCGTGCGTGATCAGCACGACGGCGGTGTCGTGCTCCTCGACGAGCCGGTCGAGCAGGTCCATGATGCGCGCCTGCGTCGTGACGTCGAGCGCGGTCGTCGGCTCGTCGCAGATCAGCACCGTCGGGTCGGCGCACATCGCCATCGCGATCATCACGCGCTGGCGCATGCCGCCGGAGAACTCGTGCGGATACTGCTCCACGCGCCGCTGCGGATGCGGCACGCCGACGTCGTCGAGCAGCTCGATCGCGCGCTCGCGCGCGGCGCGGCGGTCGAGCCGTCTGTGCAGCTGGATCGCCTCCACCAGCTGCTTGCCGACAGTGTAGACGGGGTTCAGCGCCGACATCGGGTCCTGGTAGACCATCGCGACGCGGCCGCCGCGGACCTTCTCCATCTGGCGCGGCTTCAGCGTCAGCAGGTCCTCGCCCTCCAGCAGCACCTCACCGGAGAGCTGGGCGCGGCGCGCCAGGCGCATGATCGCCAGCGCCGTCAGCGACTTGCCTGAGCCCGACTCGCCGACGAGGCCGAGCCGCTCGCCTCTGCGCAGTCTGAAGGAGATGCCGCGCACCGGTTCCATGTCGCCGAACGCGACGCGCAGGTCGCGCACATCCAGCACCGTGTCCGTCGTCATCCCGTCCGTCCTCGCACGTCGTCGGTGCCGCCGAGCTGGTCGGCGAGCAGGTTCAGCATCCAGATCGTCAGGAAGATCGCCAGCGCCGGGATGATCACGCCGCTCGTCGACTGGTAGATCTTCTGGTAGCCCTGCTGCAGCAGCGTCCCCCACGAGGCGTCGGGCGGCTGGACCCCCAGGCCGACGAAGCTCAGCGCGGCCTCCAGGATGATCGCGTTGGCGGCGTTGATCGACGCCTGCACGCCGAGCGGCGCGGAGACGTTCGGAAGGATCTCGCGCAGCACGAGTCGCCAGCGCGAGGCGCCGTAGGCGACCGCCGCCTGGGTGTAGTCGGACTGCAGCTCGGTCAGCACGGCGCTGCGGATCATGCGCGCGGTGACCGGCGTCAGCAGCACGCCGACGATCAGCGCCAGCCCGGCCGTGTTCGCGCCGAAGGCGGCGACGAAGACGAGCGCGAACAGCAGCTGCGGGATCGCCATCGTGACGTCGGCGAGCCGCATCAGCAGCTCGTCGAGGAAGCCGCGGGCGAGTGCGGCGGTGAAGCCCCAGAGCGCCCCGAGCAGCATCGAGACGACGGTCGCGCCGGCGGCGATGCCGAGCGAGATGCGGCCGCCGGCGACCATCCGCGCGAACAGGTCGCGGCCGAGCTGATCGGTGCCGAACCAGCTCGAGGCGCTCGGCCCGGCGAAGCGGTTGGCGTTGTCGAGCACGCCCGGGTCCTTGGCGAACAGCGGGCCGATCAAGCACAGCAGCACGATCGCGGCGAGCACCGCGATCGCGACGATCGTCGTGCCGGAGCCGTGCCGCGGGACGCGCCGGCGGCGGCCGCCGAAGCGGCCGGCGAGTGAGAGGGACGCAGGGCTAGCCATGGGCTCTTCCAGTCCGCAGACGGGGATCGAGGAACTCGGAGAGGACGTCGACGAGCAGCGTGGTCAGGATGAACAGCGCGCAGATCAGCAGCACGACCGACTGCAGGACGGCGTAGTCGCGCTTGAAGACCGACTCGACCGCCAGCGATCCCAGCCCCGGGATGCCGAAGACGTACTCGATGATCACGACGCCGCCGAGCGTGTAGCCGATCACCATGCCGAGCATCGTCAGGCCCGGGATCAGGGCGTTTCGAAGGGCGTGCGCGATCACGACGCGACGGTGCGGGACGCCCTTGCCCTCCGCGGTGCGGATGTAGGAGGAGTCGAGCACCTCGATCATCGAGGCGCGCAGGTAGCGCAGGATCAGCGGCGCGGCCGCGATCGCGAGCGTCAGCGACGGCAGGATCATCCGCCTCACGTTCTCGCCCGGGTCCTCGTTGAAGGGGATGTAGCCGCGCGCCGGCAGCCATTGCAGCTCGACCGCGAAGATCAGGATCAGCAGGATCCCGAGCACGAACTGCGGCAGCGCCAGGCCGACTGTCGAACCGGTCGTGACGGCGCGGTCGAACCAGCTGCCGCGGCGCAGCGAGCAGAAGACCGCCAACGGCACCGCGATCAGCAGCGCGAAGACGATCGAGATCGCCGTCAGCTCCAGCGTCGGGCCGATGCGACGGCTGATCAGGTCGGTGACGGAGAACTGGCTGAAGTACGACTGACCGAAGTCGCCGGTGAAGATGTCGCCGAGCCAGCGCAGGTACTGCGTGAGGATCGGATCGTCCAGCCCCGCCTCGCGGCGGAGCTGGTCGATCGCTTCCGGGTTTGCACCGGCGGTCGCGCCGAGGCGCGTGATGATCGGATCCCCCGGCAGCAGCCGCAGGATCGCGAAGACGAGGGCCGACGCGGCGACCAGCATGAGGATGCTGATCGCCGCTCGCCGGATGACAAACCCGAGCACGTCAGTCAGCCTCAGTCGGCCAGGCCCGCCTGCTCGAGGTGCAGCTGACCGCCGCCCTCCATCCAGACGCCGTCGACGTTGGACCGCAGCGAAGCGACGAGCTTCGCCTGCAGCGGGATGATCAGCGGGACCTCGCGGTTGACGATCTCCTGCACGGTGCCCCACTTCTCCAGGGCGGCAGCCTCGTCCGGCTCGGCCATCGCGGCCTCGTAGGCTCTCTCGAACTCCGGGCTCTTCCAGTTGCACTCGCAGCGACCCTCGCGGTAGAAGCCGAAGGCGTCAGCCGGGGAGGGCGGGAAGGAGGCCAGGTTCGGGACGATGAAGTTCGGGAATCTCTTGCCGGCCGGGTAGAACTTGTCCGCCCAGGTCGCGACCTCTCTGTTCTCGATCTTCAGCTCGATCCCGATCTCCTTGAGGCTCGCCTGGAGGATCTCGGCGGCGGTCGTCCACTCGGCGTTCGCGCCGGCGGTGCCCCACCACGTGATCGTGTCGCCGGCGTTGATGCCGGCCTCGGCGAAGAGCGATCTGGCCTTCTCGAGGTCGTAGCTGTAGTCCGTCAGCTCGCCGCCGTAGAACGGGTTGTTCGTGCTGAGCGGGTTGTTCGTCGGAGCGAGGTCGCCGAGGCCGTAGTAAGCGCTCTCGAGCACGGCCTCGCGGTCGACGGCGTAGGCGACCGCCTGACGCGCCTTGACGTTGTCGAACGGCGGCGAGGTCGTGTCGAACTCCCAGTCGACGTACTTGCTCGGGACCTCGGGCGAGACCGTCTTGAGGTCGGGATCGCTCTCGACCGAGGAGACGTCGGCCGGGTTGGTCGCCCACAGCACGTCGAGGTCGCCGGCGCGCAGTGCGCTCAGCGCGGAGGTCGAGTCGGTCGCCTTGACGATTCTCAGCTCGTCCAGCGGCGCCGGATCGCCCGCATGCTCCGGGTTGGGCACGAGCGTGACGTGGTCGTCCGGGACGAAGTCGGAGACCATGTAGGGGCCGGTCACGACCGGTCTCTTGTCGATCTGGTCGAGGTTGTCGACGTCGATGATCTTGACCCACACGATCGCGGCCGGGAAGAGCGCGTTCGGCGATCTCAGCTGCACGACGACTCTCGCGGGGCCGTCGGCTCTGATGCTCGCGATCGAGGCGATCTTGCCCGCCTCCTGCGTCGTCGTTCTCGGGTCGAGGTAGTACTCGAAGGCGGAGACGACGTTCGCGGACGTCAGCGGTCTGCCGTTGGAGTATCTGACGTCGGTGCGGAGGTCGAAGGTCCAGGTTCTCTGGTCGGCGGACGCTCTCCAGCCGGTCGCGAGGTCAGGCACGATCTCGCCGCTCTCGTCAGCCTTCGAGAGGCCGTTCCAGAGCAGCGGGAAGAGCACTTCCTCCCAGCCGAAGGTGCGGATCACGGGGTTCAGCTGCGGGATGCCGATCGTGTCGGCCACCGTCAGTCTGCCGCCTCTGGCGACCTGCGCCGTCGTGCCGCTGTCGGACGTCGTGGTCCCGCCACCGTCGTCGGAGCTGCTTCCGCCACATCCCGCGACGGCGAGCGCACAGATGGCGATCGCACCGGGGACCATCTTCTTCCACCTCATGAGCACCTCTCGTTGACTGGCTTGCTGAGCCTTCCCTCCCCCGATTACACATACTAGAGGCTATAGCATTTGCCGTCAACGCTCTCCGGCTGCGATCGACAGGCGGCCCGTCATGTCCGCTCGCACGATCGCCCCGTCGACGACCTCGAAGACTCCCACCAGCACGACCGTCCCGGCCGGGCTCAGGACCTGCTCGTGGGCGACGACCCAGCGGTCGCCGTAGACCGTCAGCGCGAGGATCTCGCAGTGCAGCGGCTCCTGCGCGAAGCGCGTCTCGTAGAGCGGCCGCATCTCCTCGTGCCCGCGCACGACGCGGTCGGGCACGAGGCCGTGCAGCTCCGTCTCCGGGGCGTAGGTCGCGAGGAACGCGTCGAGGTCGCGCGCGTTGAACGCGCGCACCTGCGCGCGGAAGACCTGCTCGGGCTCAGCCATCGATCCGCACCCCTCCGTTGACGTCATAGGTGGCGCCGGTCGTGAAGCCGGCGGCCGGCGAGGCCAGCAGCGCGATCGCCGAGGCGACCTCGTGCGGCTGGCCGAAGCGCCCCAGCGGGGTGCCGCTCGTGAGCCCCTCTTCCGCGGTCGCCGAGAGCTGGTCGGTGATGCCGCTGCGCACGGGACCGGGCGCGACCGCGTTGACGCGGATGTTCTCGCCCGCGAGCAGGCGCGCGTACGAGCGCGTGATCGCGAGGATCGCCGCCTTGCTCGCCGCGTAGTGGACGGACGTCGCGACGCCGCCGAGCTCCCCCGCGACCGATGAGACGTTGACGATCGAGCGGTCGCCGGCGGCGGCGCGCAGCAGCGGCAGCGCTCCGCGCAGCGCGAGGAAGGTGCCGCGCGCGTTCGTCGCGAGCACCGCGTCCCACTCCTCGATCGAGATCTCGTCGTGCGGCGTGTACGGGCAGACGCCGCCGTTGTTGACAAGCACGTGCAGCTCGCCCCAGCGCGCGGTGACGTCCGCCAGCAGCGCGTCGATCTGGGTCGCCTGCGCCAGGTCCAGGCGCGAGACGTGCGCGTCGGCGCCGTGGGCGCGCGCCGCCTCGGCGGCGGCCGCCGCGCCGGCCTCGTCGCGCGCGTAG
>DATIOB010000496.1:0-5067 GCA_035473605.1 Conexibacter sp. | reverse complement strand
GCCCGGCCGCTCCACGTTCGCGCGGCCGGCGCGCAGCACGGTCGTGCGGCCGTCGCGGTGGAGCGTCGCGATCGCCCCGGGCGGGCCGTCTCTGGCGGCGACGAGCCGTTCGAGGCCGCGCTGGACGGCGGCGGCGTCGGCCGCCGGCGCGGCGAGCGCGGCGGGCGTCGCGAAGGCGGCGGATGCGGCGAGGCCCGCAAGCGCCGCCGCCGCGAACGGCGCGGCGGCGGACAGCTGCGGGACACGACGGGGGAATCGGCTCATCGATCTTCTCCGGGCTCGGTCAGGCCCCCACCTTCGCGCACCGGGCGCCCGGCGGCAATGGACTTGCGTCCCCTGGCCGATCGGCGCGCTTCCGCGCGCCTCAGCCGCTCGCGCCGGCGCGCACCCGCGCGATCACCGCGTCGAGCTGCCTGCGAGCGTCGGCCGGGTCGGTCGCGAAGGCCGCCGGCCCGCCAGCGGGCGCCGCCCACGGCACGAGCAGGTCGAACTCCAGCTCGCGCAGCAGCGCGAGGCTGTCGAGGTAGGCGGCGCGGTCGCTGGAGTCGAGCACCGCGGCCCGCCAGCCGCCGTCGGCGCCGGGGTAGAGCGAGTCGCCGGTGAAGAGCGCGCGCCGCCCCTCGTGGTTCCACAGCAGGGCGGTCGCGCCGGGCGTGTGGCCGGGGATCGGGATCACCTCCAGATCGTCGTCGAGCGGATGGCGGCGCGACCAGGTGCCGCGCAGGTGCGCGCCGGAGGCCGCGACCGGGTCGGCGGCGCGCTCGTGCCCGAACAGCGGCGCGGCCGCGTTGGCGGGCAGGAACATCGCCTCGTGCTCGTGCGTGACGTACTGGCGCTCGGCGCCGCCGGCAGCCGCGATCGCCCGTGCGTCGGTCGCGACGGTCGCGCTGACGTAGACGAGCGCGTTGCCGGTCTCGCGCTGCAGCAGGAACGAGCGGACCACGGTGTCGGGCGCGAAGGCGAGCGCCTCCGCTGCGGTCGCCAGCAGGCCGGGCGCCACGGTCTCGAGTTCGGTGACGGTCGTCATCAGATCCTCCTTCGGGTGCGTGGGAGGAGATCGTCGCGCTTCAAGCGCACTTGAAGTCAAGGGCGGATGTCGAGAAAGCGACCGAGCAGGCGCGCGAAGCGGACGCGCTCGCCGAACAGGAAGGCGTGCGCGCCGGGCAGCACGGCCAGTCGCGCGCCGGGCACCAGGCGCGCGATGCGGCGCGCGTTGAGCGGCGGCGTGACGGCGTCGGCGCGGCCGGCGGTGACGAGCAGCGGCAGCCGCAGCCGCCGCAGCGCCCGCGCGTTCGCGTTCGAGCGCAGCCATGGATTCTCCGCGGCGACCTGGCCCTCGACGGTCGCGGCGGGGACGTCGAAGTCGTCGGGGATCGTGCCCACCTCGCTGGCGCGCTCCAGACGCGCGAGGAAGGCGCGGCCCTCGGCCTGGCCGGCGCGCGTGCGCGGGTAGAGGACGCGCAGCACGGCGGCGTCGGAGGGATCGGGGTCGCTGTCGATCCGCTGGTCGGCAGGCGGGCCGAGGACGGCGCGGTCGCCGCCGGGGTTGGTGCCGGCGAGCACCAGCCGCCGCACCGATCCCGGATGGCGGATCGCGAGCTGCTGCGCGACGAAGCCGCCCATCGACCAGCCGAGCACGTCGGCGCGCGCGACGCCGATCGCGCGCAGCAGGCCGGCGGTCGTGTCGGCGAGGCCGGCGAACGAGGTGCGAACGCCGGCCGGCCGCCGCGAGGAGCGGCCAAGGCCGGGGTAGTCGAACAGGATCAGCCGGTGCTCGCGCGCGAGCAGCGCCAGCAGCGCCGGATCCCACTCCGCCATCGTCGAGCCGGTCCCGATCGCGAGCAGCAGCGGCGGCCCGCTGCCGCGCTCGTACCAGGCGATCCGCTCGCCGCGGACGTCGGCGTGGCGGACTTCGGCGCGGAAGGGGGCGGCGGATGCCGAGGAGGCGACACAGAGCAGCAGCGCCGTCGCCGCGAAGAGCACCGCCGATCCCGTTCGCAGCCGCCGCATCGGCCCAGTCTGACGGCTGCGGCGCGCTGGCGGCGCGGCGGCTACAGCGGGAGGCGGGCTTCGACGCGGAAGCCGCCGCCGGGCGTCGGGCCGGCGCTCAGCACGCCGCCGGCGGCGCTCGCGCGGCGATGCATCGCGGGGATCCCGCGGCCGCCGCCAGGTGCATCGCCGGGCGTGCGCGCGGGTGCGTTGACGACGGCGATCCCGAGCGCGTCGCGGTCGGCCTCGACGCGCACGTGCACCGGCGCCTCGGGTGCGTGCCGGCGGGCGTTGGTGAGCGACTCCTGGACGATCCGGTAGGTCGCCGCGGCGACCGGCTGCGAGGCGCCCGCGAGCGCGGCACCGTCGACGGCGAACGTGACCGGCTGGCCGATCGCCAGCGCCGTCAGCGCCGCGACGGGGGCGAAGGGGTCGGGCGTGCCGCGCGGGGCGGCGGGCGCGGGGCGGGCGGCGGAGACGCGGTCGGCGAGCGGAGACGCATCGCACTCCAACGGCGCGGCGAGCAGCGCCTCCAGCTCCGCGCCGGTCTCGCTCGCGAGCGCGGCGACGCGGCCGAGCGCCTCACGCGCCAGCGCGGGCTCGCGCTCCAGCCGCGCCCGCGCGCCGCCGGCCAGCAGCGCGGCGAGCGAGAGCGAGTGGCCGAGCGCGTCGTGGACGTCGTCGCCCAGCTCGCGGCAGCGCGCCTCCGCCGGCAGGCTCGCGATCAGCCGCCGCACATCCCCGAGCGCGCCGAGCGCGAGGTCGCCGATCGCCGTCGTCGCGGCCAGCGCGGCGGCGTCGTCGAAGCCGACCAGCGTGCGCGCGGCGATGGCCCGCTCGCCGATCCGCGCCATCGCGGCGGCGATGACGTCATGCAGCTCCGCCACGACCGACGGGCCCGCGGCGAGCTCGGTGCTTGCGACCATCAACATCGAACAGGACCGTCCCAATCCGCTCGCGTCCCCACATCGGGGTCCCTCCTCATTTCTTCGCCCGGGGGCGGGGCGGCGGGGCCGGCGTGAGAGACTGGGGCCGTGCCGCTGCGGGGTCGGGAGCGCGAGCTGACGCGCATCGAGGAGCTGCTGGATCAGGCGCGCGCCGGCCGCGGCGGTGGGCTGCTGCTGCACGGCGAGGCCGGGATCGGCAAGACCGCGCTCGTCGCGGCGGCGGCCGAGCGCGCCGCGGGCGCGAGCGAGCGCGCCACGGGCGCGGGCGGCGCCGACGCGAGCCGCGCCGACGCAGGCGCCGCGCCCTTCCTCGTCCTGCGCGCGAGCGGCTACGAGGCATCCTCCGCGCTCCCGTACGCCGGCCTGCGCCAGCTCGTCGCGCCGCTGCTGCCGCTGCGCGAGCAGCTCTCGCCCGTGCAGGCGCAGGCGCTCGCCGTCGCGCTCGCGCTCGAGCCGCCGACGCCGCAGGAGCGCCTGGCGGTGCCGCTGGCGCTCGTCGCCCTGCTGGCGCTCGCGGCCGAGCGCCGGCCGGTGCTGGCGATCGCCGACGACGTGCAGTGGCTCGACCCCGCCTCGCGCGAGGCGCTGCTGTTCGCCGCCCGCCGCCTCGGCGACGTGCCGGCGGCGCTGCTGCTGGCGGCGCGCGCGAGCGCGCAGCAGCCGTTCGAGGCGCCCGGCCTGCCGCGGCTCGCGGTCGCGCCGCTCGACGGCGCCAGCGCGCGCGAGCTGATCGACGACGTCGGCGGCGGACTGACCGAGTCGGTCCGCGAGGCGGTCGCCACCGCCGCGGCCGGCAACCCGCTGGCGCTGCTGGAGCTGCCGGCCGGCCTGACGCCGGCGCAGCGCGACGGCGCGGAGCCGCTCGGCGCGCCGCTGCACCCCGGGCCGCTGCTGCAGGCTGCCTTCGCCCGGCGGATCGCCGAGCTGGCTGAGCCCGAGCGGCGCGCGGTGACGGTCGCCGCGGCGCTCGAGCAGGGACCGCTGTCGTGGCTGCTGGCGGCGTTCGCGCGGCTGGAGATCCCCGCCGCCGCGCTCGACGGCGCCGAGCGCACGCGCACCGTCGTCGTCGCCGACGGCGCGGTCGAGCTGCGTCACCCGCTGCTGCGGATCGCCGCCTACTACGCCGGCGGCGACGACGAGCGCCGCGCCGCCCACCGCGCGCTCGCGGCGACGGCGCCCGACGCGCCGCGCCGCGCCTGGCACCTCGCGGCGGCGGCCGGTGACAGCGGCGACGCCGACGCCGACGCCGCCGAGGCGCTGGAGCAGGTCGCGCACGAGGCGCGCGCGGTCGGTGGCCACGCCGAGGCGGCCGCCGCCTTCGAACGCGCGGCGCGCCTCTCCGCCGCCGCGGCCGACCGCGGCCGGCGCGAGCTGGAGGCGGCGCAGGATCACGCGACGGCCGGCGACTCCGAGCGCGCGCGGACGCTGCTCGACGCCGCCGCCGAGCACGGCGGCGAGGCGATCCGCGCCGCCGTCGCGCTGCTGCGCGGCAGCCTCGCGATCCGCGGCGGCGACCCCCACGGCGCGCTCGAACAGCTGCTGCGCGAGGGCGAGCGCCAGCTCGCCGCGGGTGACGGCGCCGCGGCCACGCGACTGTTCCTGGAGGCGTCGGTCGCGCCGATGATGACCGGTGAGGTCGAGCGCCAGATCCACATCGTCGAGCGGGCACGGGTCGCCGCCGCCGGCGTCGGCGGGGAGGCCGAGGTGCTGGCGGAGCTGCTGCGGGGCGAGGCGCTGATCGCCTTCGGCCGCGAGGCCGACGGGGACGCGGCGCTGGCGGCCGTCGCCGGCCGTCTCGGTGAGGTCGACCCGGTCGCCTCCGGCGAGATCTTCGGGATGGCGGCGCAGACGTCGATGTGGATCGGCGACTTCGCGCGCGCCGCCGAGGTCGTCGAGCGGATGCTCGCCGCCTGTCGCGCCGCCGACGCGCTCGGCCGCATGGCCTATCCGCTGGCCGTGCGCTGTCAGCTCGGCTTCCGCCGCGGCGCCTGGGAGGAGGCGGCGGGCGACGGCGCCGACGCCGTCCAGCTCGCGCGTGACACCGGGCAGCAGATCCTGCTCGCCTTCGCGCTCGCGTCGCTGGCGCGCGTCGACGCGCTGGAGGGCCGTCAGCAGGCGGCGCGCGCAGGGA
>DATIOB010000495.1:0-7529 GCA_035473605.1 Conexibacter sp. | reverse complement strand
GCGCCGTCGGCAGCCGCTCGCTGACGGTCAGCCGCAGGCGGTAGCGGCCGGGGCGGTCGGGCGTGAAGCGCGGTCTGCGTGTCGTCGCGCTCCGCAACGTCGCCTCGGAGCCGCGCGGCTTGCGCACGAACCGCCAGCGGTAGCGCAGCCGCTGCGGCGAGCCGGTGGCGCGCGAACGGCCCGCGTCGAGCGTGACGGCGCGGCCGGCGACCGCGCGGCGGTCGCGGCCGGCGCCGGGGATCGGTGCCTCGCGGCCGATCCGGATCGTGCGCCGCTCGACGTCGTGGCGGCCGCGCTCGCGGTCGACGGCGGTCACGCGCAGGCTGTTGGCCCCGTAGCGCAGCCCCTCGTCGGCGGCGAGCAGCAGCATGCGGCTGCGGCCGCGCTGCGCCGGCGGGTCGATCGCGCGGCCGTTCAACCGCGCCGTCACGACGGCGGCGGGATCGGCGAGGCGCAGCCGCACGCGCGTCGCGGCCCGCCCGCGGCGCGGCGCGCTGACGCGCAGCAGCGGCGCGTGGCGGCGCACGTCGGCGAAGCGGACGGCGTCGAGATCGACCGCGCCGCCGCGCGAACGGGTGCGCACCTTCAACAGGTTGGACCCGGCGCGGAGCCCGCTCGCCGTGCCGGCGGTCAGTCGCGCGACGCGCAGCCGGCCGCCGTCGCGCGGCGTGAAGCGGGCGCCGATCGAGCGGCCGTTGAGCGTCGCGGAGAAGGCCGCGACGTCGCCGCGCAGTCGCACCGTGACGGTCACCGCGCCGCCTCTGACCGTGGCGTCAGCGCGCGGCGAGAGGACCTGAGCGAGCCGGGCGTCGACGCGCGGCATCTCCGCCAGGGCGGGCGCCGCCGCGGATGCGGCCGCCGCGATGCAGGCGGCGGCGAGGGCGATGCCCCGGCCGGCTGTGGGGCAGCGCACGGTCATTGCGGTCCTCCTGGTCGTCAGCTCAGGCGGCGGCCGTGCCGCCCGACGACGAACGATTGTGCGCGCGGCGGGCGCCGTTTTCGCCCGTGGCGCCCCTGGGATCCAAGCGCTGCGCCCCCGGGGAGCAAGACGCGCGGGCAAAAGGAAGGGCCGGCCGCTGAAGGTGCGTGCCCAAGGGGTGCACCAGCGACCGGCCCTCACGTTCTAAGGAGGAGAGATTTAGAACGACTTCGATGATGTCGGCCGCGGCGCGGGGGAACCTCGGCCAGATGGCGAAGAAATCGCCGCGATCTTCCGACAGCGAACTGTGCGCTCACTCACCCAGGGATCTGGGTGGGGCGGCCGGCGCGTCGGCAGAGTGATCGCCACCACATCACGGATACGGATTGCTGAGGTGCGCGAGCAGCTCGTCGCCGCGCTCGACCGTCCAGCGTCCGAGCGCGGCGATCGGGCCTTCGACGAGGCTCTCGCCCAGCTCGGTCAGCGCGTAGTCGACGCGCGGCGGCGCCTCCGCGTAGGCGCTGCGGAGGACCAGGCCGGAGCGCTCCAGCCGGCGCAGCGTCTCGGTCAGCACCTTGTCGCTGATCCCGCCGATCGCGGCGCGCAGCTCGCGGCGGCGGCGCGGACCCTCGCGCAGCGCCGCCAGCACGACCGGGTTCCAGGTGTGCGCGAAGAGGTCGGTCGCGAGCCGCACGCGGCAGTCCGCGACGAAGGGATCGCACGTGTGGGTCATCGCCGCATCCTCGTTGTTCCGATGCGCACCGGGCGGTGCGCATCGCCGCTCGTAGCGTAGTCCCAGCCCTTGCGGCGCGATCGGCGCGCCGCACGACACGGAGGACGAGATGCGGATCGGGACGATCGGAAGCGGCACGATGGCGGCGGGGCTCGGCGCGGGCTGGGCGCGCGCCGGGCACGAGCTGCTGATCGGCGGGCGCTCACAGGAGCGCAGCGCGGCGCTGGCTGCGCAGCTCGGCGCGCCGGCGCGGGCGCTCACGCCGAGCGCGGCGGCCGAGCAGGCCGACGCCGTGCTGCTCGCGGTGCTGTGGGAGGGGGTCGAGGAGGCGCTGCGCGCGGCCGGCGGATCCGATGGCGCGCTCGCCGGCAAGCTGCTGATCGACTGCTCCAACGCCGTCGAGCACGGCGTCGGGACGCTGCTGACGCCGCCCGGCGAGGCGGCGGCGCAGCGGGTCGCCGCGCTCGCGCCCGGGGCCCACGTCGTGAAGGCCTTCCACCTCTTCCCGGCGGCGCAGTGGGAGGGCGGGCCGGCCGCGCCCGCCTCGTCCGGCGACGCGACGCCGGCGCCCGCCGCCGTCCCGCCCGGCCCGGTCGTGCCGCTCTGCGGCGACGATCCCGCGGCGCTGGAGACCGCCTCGCAGCTCGTGCGCGACGTCGGCGGGCGGCCGTTCGTGCTCGGCCCGCTCGCCCGCGCGCGTCAGCTCGAGGAGGTCGCCGGCTTCGTGATCGGGCTCGCCTTCGGCGGCGCCGACCCGGCCGCCGCGGTCCCGGCGGTGCCCGCAGCGGCCTGAGCCCCGCCGCGTCGCCGCGCGGCGCCCGCGCTCGCACGCGCGGCCGATGTTGGCGATGATGGGGCGATGGACGTCTCGCCGTACCTGGAGCAGCTGCGGCTGACCCGCTTCAAGTCGTTTCGCGACGCGGTCCTGCCGCTGCGCGACCTGACGCTGCTGATCGGCCGCAACGGCAGCGGCAAGTCGAACACGCTCGACGCGCTGCACGTGCTCTCGCGTCTGGCCGAGGGCGAGGACCTGCGCGAGGCGATCGACGGCAACCGCCGCGACGGCGAGGGGATGCGCGGCGGCGTGCGCGGCTGCGCGCCCTACGGCGAGAGCAGCTTCGCGCTCGGCTGCACGGTCGTGCGCGGCGGGGACCGCTTCGACCTCGACGTCGAGGTGCAGGTCGAGCCCGACGTGCAGATCGTCGCCGAGACGCTGCGGCTGCGGCCGGCGAGAGGCAAGCCGCGCGACTACCTCACGACCGACGCGCCGCAGCCGGGGCTGGTCGACATCGCCGGCCGCTACTTCAACGGCAGAAGCGGCGTCAACCCGGCCGTCACCTTTCGCTCCGACCGGCTGCTGACCGCGCAGGTGCCGACGAAGGTGCCGACGCGCACGATCGCCACGCGCGCCGTGCATGACGCCGCGCTGGCGGTCGTCGAGACGCTGCGCGCGGTCTTCATCCTCGATCCGGTCCCGTCGCTGATGCGCCACTACGTGCCGGCGCGCGACACCGTCCTGCGGCGCCAGGCCGACAACCTCTCGGCCGTGATCGCGGGCCTCCAGGCCGACCCGATCCGCTGGGCGCGGCTGGCCGAGCTGGTCGAGGCGCTGCCCGAGCAGCAGGTCGTCGGCGTCGGCGTCGAGTCCTCCCAGCTCGGCGACGTGATCCTGACGCTGCGCGAGCGCTTCGGCGACGCCGAGGTGTCGGTCTCCAGCCGCGTGATGAGCGACGGGATGCTGCGCTTCCTCGCCTTCGCGGCGGCGCTGCTGGAGGCGCCGGAGCTGAGCGACGACGAACGCAGCGGCGGGGCGGGCGTCAACACGCAGCTCGTGATCGAGGAGATCGAGAACGGCCTGCACCCGTCGCAGGCGGCGCGGATCGTGCAGCTGATCAAGGAGGAGAGCGCGAGGCGGCGGATCCGCACGCTCGCGACGACGCACAGCCCGGCGATGCTGACGGCGCTCGGCGCCGCCGACCACGACGGCGTGATCGTCTGCCGCCGCAACCCCGCGACGGCCGGCAGCGAGCTGATCGGGCTGGTCGACCTGCCGGGCTACGCGGAGGCGCTGGCGGCCGGCTCGCTCGGCGACGCGGTCACGCAGCAGCGGCTCGGCGCGGTGCCCGACAGCGTCGGCCGGCTGGCGGCGCTCGACGACCTGCTCGCGAGCCTGTGAAGCGCGAGGTCGTCTTCCTCGACACGTCGGTGCTCGTCGAGGTGCTGCGGGTGCCGGGCAAGCACCAGCAGCCGGATGCGGTCGCGGCCGAGCTGCGCGAGCGGGTCGGCTCCGGCGCCTCGCTGATCCTGCCGACGGCGGCGATCATCGAGACCGGCAACCACATCGCGCAGGTCGCCAGCGGAGCGGAGCGGCGGACCGTCGCCGAGCGCTTCCAGACGCTGCTGCGCGCGACCGTCGACGGCGCCGCGCCGTGGGCGCTCAACGGCGCGAGCTGGAACGGCGAGCTGCTGTCGGCGATCTGCGAGGGCACGCGCGGCTGCCCGCCGCTGCCGGAGATGGCGTCGCAGGGGATCGGTGCCGGCGACGTCTCGATCCTCGCCGAGGCGGAGGCGTACGCCGCCCGCGTCGCGCACGTCGAGGTGCGCATCTGGACGCTCGAACGCGCGCTCGGCGCCTACGCATGAGCGCGCCGCCGCCGCCCAAGTTCCCGCGCGTCCCGCATCTCGCGCCGTCGCTGGCGGCGACGCCCGACGACGTCGTGCTGGCGGCCGCCGGTCGCGACGAGCTGCTGCAGGTCGAGGTCGTCGTCGAGGAGAAGCTCGACGGCATGAACGTGATGGTCTGGGTCGACGACGGCGTGCCGCGCGTCGGCACCCGCGGCGGCGCGGAGACGAGCGACCGCTCCGGCGAGCGCGGTCGCCTGAAGGCCTGGGCGGCGATGCGCTCCGACCTGCTCGTCGCCGGCCTCGGCGAGCGCTTCGCGCTCTACGGCGAGTGGCTGCGCCGCCGCCACGGCGTCGCGTACGACCGCCTCCCGGCCGAGCTGGTCGGCCTCGACGTGCACGACCGCGACAGCGGAGAGTTCCTCGGCGTGGAGGAGCGCGACGCCGTGCTCGCCGTGCTCGCCGTCCCCGCTCCGCCGCGCCTCTTCCGCGGCACGATCGAGACGCCGGAGCGGCTGGAGGCGTTGTTCGGCGCCTCCGCCTTCTCCGACGACCGCGCGGAGGGCATCGTCGTGCGCGCCGTCACCGGCACCCCGCGCCGTGTCGCCAAGCTCGTCGACCCCTTCTGGCACGGCATCGGCGCGACCCCCTGGGAGGGCGAGAACCGCCTGGCGGAGTGATCCGTCCGCGACTCGCGACCCT
This sequence comes from Conexibacter sp., assembly GCA_035473605.1. GTDB lineage: Bacteria > Actinomycetota > Thermoleophilia > Solirubrobacterales > Solirubrobacteraceae > Conexibacter. Next base: position 2,553 of record DATIOB010000495.1, on the reverse strand, counting down.
GGGGGCGCCGGAAAACTACCGTAAAAATGCAATCGAACGCAGAAAAAGGGTAGTTTTTCCGCGCTCTCCCGCTATTCTCGGCTAGGTGAACGAAGGCCAGATCACCCGAGCGCTGACAGCCGGGAACGCGTGGTGGCGCGATCCGCGGTGGGAGCGCGACGATCGCGACCTGCGCCGGCTCGCGGCATCGCCGCTGGACTACGACCCTGCGCCCCTGCGCGACGTCGAGCCCGATGGCCTCTACGTGCTGCGCGGTCCGCGCCGCGTCGGCAAGAGCGTCGAGGTCAAGCGGGCGATAGCCGCGCTGCTCCGCGACGGGGTCGACCCCGCCGGATCATTCACTTCGCCTGCGACGAGCTGAGCAGAGGGGACCTTCAACGGCTCGTCAACGCCGGCCGCGAGGTCCTCACGCGCGGCGTCGACGGATCGCGCTACTGGTTCCTCGACGAGATCACGAGCGTGCAGTCGTGGCCGGAGTCCGTCAAGTGGCTGCGCGACAACACCGCCTTCGGCGAGGACTGCGTCGTGCTGACGGGCTCCTCGGCGCGCGACCTCGCCGACGCGCAGAAGCAGCTCGCAGGCCGGCTCGGCTCTGCGCGACGGCCGGACCGCCTGCTGCTGCCGATGAGCTTCCGCAGCTTCGCGCGTGCGCTCGGTCTCGACGGGGTGCCGGCGTTCGATTCGGTCCGGCCGCGTGACTTCCGCAGCCGCGAGGTCGACGCGGCGATCGTCGAGTTGCTGCCGTGGACCGACCAGTTGCTGACGACCTGGGAGCTGTATCTGCGGGTCGGCGGCTTCCCGCGTGCCGTGAGCGACCAGCTCGAACACGGCGAGGTGCAGGAGGACTTCGTCCGCGCGCTCTGGGACGTGACCGCCGGAGAGGCGCTGCGCGGCGCCGGGACGACGGCGGCGCAGGCACGGGCGCTGCTGAGCCGGCTCGCGCGGAACCTTGGCAGCCCGCTCGCGATGGCCGCGCTGCGTGAGGACATGGGTGTGGAAAGCCCGCACACCGCGAGAGCCCGGCTGCAGGACCTCGAGTTCGCCTACCTGACCTGGCCCTGCCACAAGCGCGACGGCAACCTGCCGCGGCTCTCCGCGCAGTCGAAGCACTACTTCGTCGATCCGCTGATGGCACGGCTGGCGGCGCTGCGGAGCGACGGGACGGTCGCGGAGCCGGACGCCTCGGCGCTGTGCGAGCAGCAGCTCGGCCTGGCGCTGCTGCGCAGCGTCGAACGCGACCATCCGGGCACCTATGCCGGCTTCAGCGACGTGATGTACCAGCGCACCTCCAGCAAGGAGGTCGACTTCTGTGGTCCGCGCTTCGGGCAGCTCGGTTTCGAGGGCAAGTACGTCGACGGCGGCTGGCGCCAGGAGGCGCTGACCGTGCGCGCGGCCTTCGGCGCCGGGGTGCTCGCCACGCGCGGGCTGATCGACACGAGCGGCGACGTCTGGGCCGTCCCGGCTCCGTTCGTCGCCTGGCTGCTGGACGCCTGAACCGCCTGGCGCAGTGACGCGCTCCAGCGGAATCTCGTTTCCACGCGCGAGCGGGCATGATCACGCCATGATCGAGAAAGTGCTCGTCGCCAACCGCGGCGAGATCGCGACGCGCGCCTTCCGCGCGGCCAACGAGCTGCGCATCCGCAGCGTCGCGCTCTACGCCCCCGAGGACCGCGACTCCGTCCACCGGCTGAAGGCCGACGAGGCGTACGAGGTCGGGGAGCCCGGCCACCCCGTCAGCACCTATCTCGATCCGCAGGTGGCGGTGGAGCTGGCGCGCAGAGTCGGCGCCGACGCGATCTACCCCGGCTACGGCTTCATGTCGGAGAACCCGGAGCTGGCGCGCGCCTGCGCGGCCGCCGGGATCGTCTTCGTCGGCCCGCCGCCGGAGGTGCTCGGCCTCGCCGGCAACAAGACCCGCGCGCGCGACGCGGCGATCGCCGCCGGCGTGCCGGTGCTGGAGGCGTCCGATCCGGTCGCGAACGGCGCGGAGGCGCGCGCCGCGGCGGAGCGGATCGGCTTCCCCGTCTTCGTGAAGGCGTCGCACGGCGGCGGCGGTCGCGGGATGCGGCTCGTTACCGACCCGGCGAAGCTCGAAGCGGCCGTGATCGAGGCGCGCGCGGAGGCCGAGGCGGCCTTCGGCGACGGCACCGTCTACATCGAGCAGGCGCTCGTGCGCCCGCGGCACATCGAGGTCCAGCTGCTGGCCGACGCGACCGGCGAGGTCGTCCACCTCTACGAGCGCGACTGCTCGCTCCAGCGCCGTCACCAGAAGGTGATCGAGATCACGCCGGCGCCGAACCTCGACGCCGAGCTGCGCGACCGCATCTGCGCCGACGCGGTCAAGTTCGCGCTCCACGTCGGCTACGTCAACGCCGGCACGGTCGAGTTCCTGCTCGACCCGGCCAGCGGGCGTTACGCCTTCATCGAGATGAACCCGCGGATCCAGGTCGAGCACACGGTCACCGAGGAGATCACCGACGAGGACCTGGTCCAGTCCCAGCTCCGGATCGCGTCCGGTGAGACGCTGGCCGACCTCGGGCTCAGCCAGGATGG
>DATIOB010000494.1:0-4565 GCA_035473605.1 Conexibacter sp. | reverse complement strand
GCTTCGGCTGGGCCTTCCGGATCGCCGCGCTGCTGCTGCTGGCGATGATCCCGGTCGTGCGACGGCTGACGCTGACGCCGGCCGAGGCGCGCGCCAACGCCGCGCTGCTGGCGCAGGCGGCCGCGACGAGAGCGGCGGCAGGCGCAGCCGCGGGCGGTGCGGCAGGCGGACCGGTGCCGGTCGCGGTCGGGACGAGCGCCGTCGCCGCGCCGCCGGGCAACGGCGGCGGGGTCGACGGGCGGATCGCGGAGCTGGAGGCGGCGCTCGCCGGCCTGCGCGCCGAGATCGCCGACGGCGGCCGCGGGGAGCGGCCGGCGTGAGCGGCTCCTCAGGAGCTGGCTGTCGCGGCGGCCGCGGCGCGCGCCGCGGCGTCGTACAGCGGCGTCAGGTCGGGCTCGGCGCCGTGCAGCTCGTGCGCGAGGAACGTTCTGAAGAGCCGGTGCTCCGGCCCGTGGTAGTCGGAGGAGCCGGTCGTCAGCAGGCCCAGCTCGGCGGCCTTGTCGACGATCACTCTCGTCTGCTCGGCGCTGTGCGTCGGGTAGAAGGCCTCGACGCCGTCGATGCCGGCCGCCTTGAAGCGGTCGAGCGCGCCGAGCACCTCCTCGTCGCTGTCGAGGTCCCAGTAGGGGTGGGCCCAGATCGCGAGGCCGCCGGCGTCATGGATCCAGCCGATCGCGTCGACGACGGTCGGATGCGTGCGCGCGAGGTACCCCGGCGTTCCGGGGATCAGGTATGCGGGGATGAACGAGGAGATGTCGTCATGGCCCTCCTCGGCCAGTCGCTCCGCGTTCGCCGGGTGGATCAGCACGGCCTCGGCGAGATGCGGGCGGCCGAGCGGCTTGCCGGCGGCGCGGCGCTTGGCCAGCGGCGCGTCGTCGACCTCGAAGCCGAGCTCGTTGAGCTTCGCCGCCATCCGCTCCGCGCGCAGCTCGCGGTCGGCGCGCGCGGCCAGCAGACGCTCGGCGAGCACGGGATCGTGATGGTCGATCCCGTAGCCGAGCACGTGGAGGTCCTCGTAGCGGCCGTCGACGGAGGAGATCTCGGTCGAGGGCACGATCGCGACGCCGTGGCGGACGCCGGCGGCGATCGCTTCGTCGACGCCGTCGATCGTGTCGTGATCGGACAGCGCGAGCAGCTCGACGCCCGCCTCGGCGGCGCGTGCGACGACGTCAGCTGCGGGCAGCACGCCGTCGGAGTGGAGCGAGTGCGACTGCAGGTCGAAGGTCGGCTTCGTCATGGCGGAGCACCTTACTGGTCGTGTGCGGGGTCGCCGCCTGCCGCACGCGCGGGACGGGTCGCGGCGACGAGGAAGGAACGATGATGACGAGCGCCAACGTCACCTGGCACGAGGGCGTGGTCGGCCGCGGGCAGCGCTGGAAGGCGCTCGGCGCGCGCGGTGCGACGATCTGGTTCACCGGCCTGCCGGCCTCCGGCAAGTCGACGATCGCGGCCGCCGTCGAGGCCCGGCTCGTCGCCGAGGGCCGCTCGGCCTACCGGCTCGACGGCGACAACCTGCGCCACGGCGTCTGCGGCGACCTCGGCTTCAGCGCCAGCGACCGCGACGAGAACGTGCGCCGCACCGCGGAGGTCGCCCGTCTCTTCGCCGACTCCGGCACCGTCGCGATCGTCTCCGTCGTCTCGCCGTTCGAGAGCGGCCGCAACGCCGCCCGCGCGCTGCACGAGCGCGACGGCCTGCACTTCGTCGAGGTGTTCGTCAACACGCCCGTCGAGGAGTGCATGCGGCGCGACCCGAAGGGTCTCTACGCGCGCGCCGCCGCCGGCAAGCTGACCGGCATGACCGGCGTCGACGCGCCCTACGAGGCGCCGCGCGCGCCCGACGTCGAGCTGGTCGGCCAGTGCGAGATCGCCGAGGCGGTCGAGCGCGTGCTCATGGCGCTCGATCCGGTGCGCGCAGCCTGAGGTAGGCGGCGCGGGCGGCGAAGGTCGCACGCATCTGCGCCGTGATCTCGTCGAGGAACTCCTCGCGGTAGGCGCCGTCGGTCAGCACCGCGATCGCGTAGTAGAGCCCCGACAGCGCCGCGATCGCGCCGGCGACGCGCAGCAGCTCGTAGGTCAGCAGCAGCGGCACGTCGAGCACGGTCACGTCGAGGATCGCCTCGCCCGGTCCGCCGGTCCACGCCTCCATCACGGCGTCGTCGATCACGATCATCCCGAAGGCGACGAAGAAGGCGCCGATCGCGAGCGTCACGACGGCGATCTGCAGGCCGTGGCTGATCAGCAGCACGAGGCCGACGTTGGCGCGCTGCCGCGGGTTCAGCGGCGGCGCCGCGGCCGGATCCTCGCCGAGCACCTCGTCCTCCAGCGCCGCGACCTCCTTCGGCAGCCGCGCGACGAGGAAGACCGTCGCGACCGCCGCCAGCAGCACGCCGACGGCGATCAGCGTCGCGTCGCTGCGGCCGGAGAAGACGTTCCACATCTCCGTGTTGATGAACAGCACGAGCGCGAAGATCAGCAGCAGCGGCACCGCGCGCGCGAGCAGCAGGAGCGACTGCGCCAGCTGCCCGGTCAGCCGCCGCGCCGCCCACACGACGATCGCGCCGATACCGAAGCCGTAGCCGATCGCGACCAGCACCAGCAGCACGAGGTTGAAGGCGATCACCGCCAGCCCCCAGCCGCCGTGGAAGATCCCCTGCACGATCGCGGGCAGCAGCACGAAGACGGCCAGCTCGACCGGCCCGATCCGCTGCGGGATCGCGAAGGCGGGGCGGCCGCGGGCGCGGTTGGCGAGCGTGACGGCGGCGAGCGTCAGCGCCAGCGCCGCGGCGACCGCGCCGAGGTTGGCCAGCAGCGGCCAGTCGACGTCGAGCGCCGCCAGCAGCTCGGCCAGCAGCACGAAGGCGAGCAGCGGGAAGGCGCGGTTGAAGACGTCCTCGCGCGCGGAGAAATCCTCGATCAGCAGCGGCAGCCCCGCTCGCCGGAAGCCGCGCTCGTAGTCGCTCAGCTGCTGCTCGCGTTGCGTCATCGAGCGTGGGATTCCACCCGCGCTCGGGAGTTCCCCCTTTCGGACAGGCGCCCGCAGCCGCTTTCGTTCGGCCGCCGCAGCCTCCGAAAGGACCCGACCGATGCTCCCCCGACCGACTCGCGCCGCGCTCGGCGCGCTCGCGGCGCTCGCGCTGCTGCTGCTCCCCGCCGCCGGCGCCCGCGCCGAGGGGCAGGCGACGATCACGCTCGACGTCTCGAAGAACCTCAACATCGAGGGGTCGCAGCGCGACGCCTTCGGCTACATCAGAACGACGGTGAAGGTCCACCGGCCGATGGAGTTCATCCTCGTGAAGCTGAAGCCGGGCAAGGACTCGGGCATCTTCGCCAACACCGGCTACACGCTGACCGCCCAGCAGCTCACGAAGTGGGGGACGCTCGTGCTGAGCGGCACCGCGCGGCCCGGCGCCCCGTACGTGGCGACGACCTCGCTGCAGCCCGGCTGGCACGCGATGGTCGTGCGCGGCAGAGACGGCTACGTCGCCGGCGGCTTCACCGTCGCCGACGAGCCCGACGACGGCAGCAGACCGGCGCCGGCGGCGGTCGTGAGACTGGCCGATGGCGGTCTGAGCGCGCCCGCGAAGGTGAGCGCGGGCTCGCTGCTGGAGGTCGTCAACGACGGCGGCGAGGTGCACGACCTGCGGATCGGCAGAATCGCCGCCGGTCAGTCGCCCGCGACGGTCGCGAAGCTGCTGAAGGCCGGAAGAGCGGACGAGGTGCGCTGGGCCGGGAAGCCGCGCACGCTCGTCGGCTGGATCTCGCCGCGCGTCTCGGAGTTCGTCGCGCCGCGGCTGGCGGCCGGTCGCTACGTGCTGGTCTCGGGCCGGCCCGACGGCAGCGCGCTGACGCGTGTCGTGACGGTCTCGTAGGGATGCGGAGGCGCTGCGATCACGCACCCTTCTCATCACACCACACATGTGCATGCTGAGCGCGCATACCGTCTCTTCACTCCGCTGCTGCCCGTGACCGACGAGATCTTCTCGTCGGCGCTCGCGCTCGACGAGTCGCCGCTCGGCGCCGACGATCGCGTCCACGTCGGCACCTGTCTCGCGCACGGGATCGAGACGATCGTCACGGCCGATCGGGGATTCGACGCGGCGAGAGCGATCCGCCGCGTCGATCCCGCGAACGCGCGGGCTGTGAGAAGACTGCTCGGCTCCTAGCCGCCGGTCACGTCGCGGCGCATGAAGACGAGCGTCGCGGCGATCAGGGAGGGGACGGCGTAGAGGGCGCAGACCCAGGCGGAGCGGATGATCGGGGCCCAGTCGACCGGCTCGCGCAGGAGGCCCTGCCAGGCGTCGAACTGGGTCGAGATCAGGTACGGGCGGATGCCCTCCAGGCCGGAGATGACGCCGATGATCTGCATGATCAGCGACAGCATCAGCGCGCCGACGACGGCCGCCGCCGAGTTGCGCGTGACGGTCGACAGCAGCAGCGCGATCGAGGCGATCGTCAGCACCGGGATCAGGTACGCCAGCACCGCGCCGCCGAGCAGGAGCAGGCCGCGGCCGGTCTCGATCCGCGTGCCCGAGAGCGAGGTCAGCGGGTCGAAGCCGTAGCGCAGG
>DATIOB010000493.1:0-4982 GCA_035473605.1 Conexibacter sp. | reverse complement strand
GCGTTCGTCTTTCCGGCGCCACCCGCCGGGTGTAACCTCGCTCGCATGAGGAGAATCGCGCTGCTGGCAGCCGCAGGGCTGCTGGCGTCCCCCGCGGCCGCGCTCGCCGAGCCGGCTGGGAAGTCGACGTTGCAGGAGACGATCAAGGTGCAGGGCGGGTACGGCAAGGGGCCGTACCACCCGCTGGAGCGGGGGAGCGGGGAGCGGTACAACGTCCGCACCGCGCTCGCGCCGGCCGGCAGAGCGCGCGCCAGAGCGCGCCGTTCGCTCGCCTTCTTCAGCCAGCTGACCGATCCGCAGATCGCCGACGAGATGTCGCCGGCGCGCGTCGAGCTGCTCGACCCGGCCGGCGGCGCGGTGAGCGCCTCGTGGCGGCCGCAGGAGGCGCTCGGCACGCACGTCTTCGACGCGACGATCCGCAACGTCAACCGCAACCGCGTCAGCGCCGTGAAGCAGGGCGACGGCAAGCGCGCGAGACTCGGCTTCGCGATCACGACCGGCGATCTGCCGGACAACACGCAGCGCAACGAGACGCAGTGGATGGTCGGTGTGCTCGAAGGCGGTCGCGTCGACCCCTTCTCCGGCAAGCCGCTGAGCGCGACCAACTCCTGCCCCGGCGCGACGCCGGAGCAGATCGCGCAGATGAACGACGACGTCGCCAACCGCCGCTACACCGGCGTGCAGGACTACAGCGGCTACACCGCCGCCGGCGCCGACCGCCAGGCCGGCTTCTGGGATCCGGACGTCGCGCCGCAGGGCGGCCCGTACGCCTCCTTCCCGCGCTACCCGGGGCTGATGGACCGCGCCCAGCAGCCGTTCACGGCCGAGGGGCTGAGAATGCCGTGGTACTCCTCGCGCGGCAACCACGACGGGCTCGTGCAGGGCAACGCGTCGGCCTCCAGCCCGATCTTCCAGGCGATCGTCAGAGGCTGCCTGAAGATATATCCGACGCAGGCGTTCGACCCGGCGATGCTGATCGGCAGAAGCGGCAGCGAGGCGCTCGCGGCGATCGGCAACCCCGCCTTCGTCGGCAGACTGCTCAGCGGTGCCGGCAGAACGCCGCCTGACCCGGATCGCGCCTTCGTCTCCAAGCCCGAGTACAAGCAGCTCCAGGGCACGGCCGACAGACGTCACGGCTTCGGCTTCACGGCGAAGGACGAGCTGAGCGCCTCGAGAGGGACCGCGCTCTACTACTCGTTCAGCCCGCGCAGAGGGCTGCGCTTCGTCGCGCTCGACACGGTCGCGGAGGGCGGCGGCTCGGAGGGCAACGTCGACGACCCGCAGTACCGCTGGCTGGTCAAGACGCTGAGAGCGGCGGCCAGACGCGACGAGCTGGTGATCGTCTACTCCCACCACACGCTGGAGACGACGACGAACAGAACGCCGGACGAAGAGGCCGGCTGCACCAACCCGGAGGGCGCCGGCTGCGACGGCGACCCGCGCAGATCGACCCCGCTGCACCTTGGTATGAGCGGCAGAGCGAACATCCGCGACCTGCTGCTGGCGAACCCGCACGTGGTCGCCTACGTCAACGGCCACACCCACCGCAACGCGGTCAAGGCGTTCAAGCGCGGCAGAAGCGGCTTCTGGCAGGTCAACACCGCCTCGCACGTCGACTTCCCACAGCAGTCGCGCACGCTCGAGCTGCTCGACAACCGCGACGGCACGCTGTCGCTGTTCGGCACGATCCTCGACTCCGCCTCGCCGATCGCCGAGCCGCCGCCCGGTCCGGCCGCGGCGTTCACCGATGAGCAGCTCGGCTCGCTCGCCCGCACGCTCTCGGCCAACGACCCCCAGACCCGCCCCGTCACGAGCGGCAACGGCCCGGGCCGCAAGAGCGACCGCAACGTCGAGCTGCTGATCCGCGACCCGCGCTAGGCGGTCGCTCGCGCTGAGGAGCGTCATCTGGCCCACACTCAGTGTGGCTCGGATGACGCTCCTCGCGCGAGCGCGGCGCGGATGGCGGCGGCGGTCTGCGCCGGGCGGCGGACGACGTCGTCGTGGGTGAAGCGCAGGACGGTCCAGCCCTCCAGCGTCAGCGTGTTCGCCTTTGCGCGGTCGCGGTGGAAGGCGTCGCGCGTGCGGTGGTGCTCCCAGCCGTCCAGCTCGACCGCCACGTGCGCCTCGCGCCACAGCGCGTCGACCTCGAAGGCGTGCGCGGGAAACCAGACGTTGGTCTGCGGCTGGGGGAGGCGGGCGCGTGTCACGAGCGTCAGGAAGCGCTCCTCCAGCTCTCTGCGGGTCAGCTGCGTCGAGCGGGCGCGCGTCTCCGCGAGCGCGGCGCGCATCGCGGCATGACCCTGGCCGCGGCGGCCGGCCGTGCGCGCGAGCGCCGCCTCGATCGCCCGCAGGTCGAAGCTGCGCAGCTCCTCTGCCCGGCGCAGCGCGCGCAGCAGCTGGTCGGCCGGCACGATGCCGGCGAGGTCGACGAGCGTCCGCGCGACGGTCGTGACCGGGACGCCGTCGGCGCGGGTGCAGTCGCTCGGCGCCAGCCGCTGCCGAGCGTGAAGCCGGATCCCGTCGGTGCCGGACCGGTGGGCGGGCGTGGCGACGTCGATCGCGCTGCCGCTGTGCGGTCGCAGCCCGTGCAGCGACGCGGCGGAGCGGTGGCTGAGGACGGCGCCCGGCCCGCTCGCCAGCACCGCCGCGAGCCACCGCCCCTCGCGTCTGAGCTGCGCGTGACCCACCGCGTAGACGCCGGGATGGAGGCGGAGCAGGCGGCCACCGCGCACGCGCGATGCGATTGGCTTCTCGCCGATCCCCGCCCCGAGCAGCTGACTGCGAGACACCACCCCGTGTTGTCCAGCCGCCAACTCCCCGATCACCTGATCCACTGACCGAGGAGCGTCATCTGGCATCCCCTCAGGGGACGCTGGATGACGCTCCTCCGATGGCGGGACGGTGGCGTGGCGCACCCATCACACGGTGGCAGGGGAATCGTCGCGTGCGGGGCTCGCTTCGTGTCGATTCTCCGGCGACTGTGCGTCGGGTCTGCGGCGAGGCAGCAGCGCGGCCGGGATCAGGGCGAGCAGGAGGATCGCGACCGGCCACCAGAACGTGTGGGCGAATGCCTCGGCGAGCGCGGGGGCGACTCTGTCGCGCACGTCGGCCGGGATCGCGCCGATCGCGCCGAGGCCCGACTCGCCGCTCGCGCCCGCGGCGCCCGCCGGCACCGCATCTCTGAACTGGTGCTGGAGCACGACCGCGAACAGCGCGGTTCCGATCGAGCCGCCCACCCGCATCAGGATGTTGAGCGTCGTCGTCGCGCGCGGGACGGCCGCGTGCGAGAGCGTCTGGTAGGCCGCCGCCATCGACGGCATCATCGTCGCCCCGGTGCCGAGGCCCGCGACGAACAGCGATCCCGCCAGCAGCGCGTAGCTGGTGTCTGCGTCGAGCTGCGTGTAAGTGAAGTAGCCGAGCGCGACGAGCGGCAGGCCGCAGAGCACGACCTTGCCGGCGGCGCCTCTGTCGACGATCCGCCCCGAGATCGGCATCATCACCGCCGCGCCGAGGCCTTGCGGCGCCATCAGCAGGCCGGCGTCGAGCGCCGATTGGCCGCGCACGATCTGGTAGTAGAGCGGGAACAGCAGCATCGCGCCGAACATCGCGCTGCCGAACAGCACCGTCACGCCGGCCGCGGCCGAGAAGGCGCGGACCTTGAACAGCCTCAGGTCGAGCAGCGGGTGGTCGGAGCGCAGCGAGTGGACGACGAACAGCACCACCAGCACGATGCCGGCGACCATCGGCAGCAGCGCGCCGGCGGAGCCGAAGCCGCGCGTCGGCGTCTCGGCGAGGCCGTAGACGAACAGCGCGAGGCCGGGGGAGAGCAGCAGCAGGCCGAGCAGGTCGAGCCTCTCGCCCGGTCTCGGCACGTCTCTGTCGAGGATCCGCCACGCCAGCGGCAGCGCGATCAGGCCGATCGGGACGTTGACGTAGAAGATCCAGCGCCACGAGACGTCGTCGACGAGCCAGCCGCCGAGCACGGGGCCGAGGATCGGGCCGAGCAGCATCGGCACGCCGACGATCGACATCACGCGCCCGACGCGAGCGGGGCCGGCCGTCTGCGCCAGCACGGTCATGCCGGCCGGCATCACCATGCCGCCGCCGATCCCCTGCAGGATCCGGAACGCTATGAGCGAGCTGGCGTCCCAGGCGAGGCCGCAGAGCGCTGAGCCGAGCACGAACAGCGCGACCGACGACATCCACAGCCGTTTGGTGCCGAAGCGGTCGGCCGCCCAGCCGGTCAGCGGGATCACGGTCGCGAGCGCGAGCAGGTAAGCGGTCGAGACCCATTGGATCGTCGACAGCGAGACGTCGAAGTCGCGCGCCAGCGTGTCGATCGCGACGTTGACGATCGTCGTGTCGAGGATCGACATGATCACGCCGACCACGACGACCGCCGCGACGATCCAGACCTCCCTGCCGAGTGGTTCGTCGTCAGCTGCCATCCCCATCACTGTACGAATCGAACATGCGCCGAGATCGGTTCCAGTCGGTCATCTGGCCGTCTACGTTCAGAGGATGCACGGTCAAGGAGGGCCGGTGCGTGACCTGCCGCCGCGGCCGGTCACCGTGCTCGTCGCAGGCGACGACGATCGCGAGGACACCCAGAAGCTGCTGCGCGAGCTCACCATGGCCGGCTATGAGCTCCGCTGGGTCGCCTCGCCCGAGGAGGCCGCCCGCGCGCCCTACGCGATCGTCTCCACGCGCGCGCTCGGCGAGCTCGCCGAGCTCCGCCACGACGCGCTGCACGACGCGCTCACCGGCCTCCCCAACCGCGCGCTCTTCCTCGACCGGCTGGAGCTGAGCCTCAAGCGCTCGCGCCGCCAGGGCGGCGAGTTCTGCTGCGCCGTCCTGTTCTGCGACCTCGATCGCTTCAAGCTCGTCAACGACACCTACGGCCACGAGGTCGGCGACAAGCTGATGGTCGCGGTCGCTCGGCGGATCGAAGAGGTCACCGGCAATCAGGCCAAGGCGGTGCG
>DATIOB010000492.1:0-5899 GCA_035473605.1 Conexibacter sp. | reverse complement strand
GCAGCTCACTGAGAGGTTGGGGGCGTGACGGTGGATCCTCGACGACGACGCGCGGATCCTCATCGGGGCCGACCCGCGACAGCGACCCGAACATTTGAGTCGGGCGCTGTTCGCGCGCAAACAGTCGGGGGGCTGTGTGGGGTCGCCCCGGATGCGCCCCGGGCGCCGGTCGGCGACGCTCGCTGGCGTGAACCGCCCGGTGATGATCCAACTCGAGCTGCACCCCGTCGGCAACTCCGTCAGAGGCTGCGCGATCGAGCCATCCGGTGCCGCACACGAATTTACCGGATTCATGGGCATGGTCGCCGCGATCGACGCGCTGCTCAGAGAGGCCGCAGCAGAGCCGGGATCGCCCGAAACTCGACCGTAGCCAGTAGCGTCCCGCGGGTGCGCGAGCGGGAGACGAGGGAGACAGGGACGCCTCCGCCGACTCCCGCGCACGGCGAACTGCTCGAACGGGAACGCGAGCTGGCGCTGCTGAGCGACGTCGTCGCCGGCGTGCGTGACGGGCTCCCGGGTCTCGTCGCGATCGAGGGACCGGCCGGGATCGGCAAGACGCGCCTGCTGGCCGAGGCCCGGAGGCTGGCGCGCGACGACGGCGCGCGCGTGCTGACGGCGCGCTGCAGCCAGCGCGAGCGGGAGCTGGCGTTCGGGGTCGTGCGGCAGCTGTTCGAGCCGCAGCTGGCCGCCGCCGACGCGCCCGCGCTGCGCGGCACCGCCGCGGCCGCCGAGTCGCTCGACGCGGCGACCGGCGCCAGCGGCATCGACGACACCTCCTTCGCGGTCCTCCACAGCCTCTACTGGGTGACGGTCAACCTCGCCGCGGAGGCGCCGCTGGTGCTCGCGCTCGACGACCTGCAGTGGTGCGACGAGCCGTCGCTGCGCTTCCTCGGCTACCTGGTGCGGCGCCTCGACGACAACGCCGTGACGTTGATGTGCACGCTGCGCCCGCGCGAGCGTGTCGGCGACGCGGCGCTGCTGGGAGAGGTCGTCGGCGATCCGCACGCGCGGCTCGTGCGTCCCGGTCCGCTGAGCGCCGAGGCGACCCGCCGCTTCGTCGGTGAGCGGCTGCTCGGTGAGGCCGACGAGCGCTTCGCGAGCGCCTGCCATGCGGCGACGGGAGGCAACCCGCTGCTGCTCGGCGAGCTGCTGAAGACGCTCGGCGCCGAGCACGTGCGGCCGAAGGCCGAGCACGTCTCGGCGGTCGCGGAGCTGGGGCCGCGGGCGCTCTCGCGCGCGGTGCTGGTACGGCTCGCGCGGCTGCCCGAGGCGGCCGCGCTGGTGGCGCGCGCCACAGCGGTGCTCGGCGACGATGTCGACCTCTCGCTCGTCGCGCGGCTCGCCGAGCTGGACCACGACGCGGCGGCCGCGGCGGCGAGCGCACTGGTCGCCGCCGAGCTGTTCGCGGAGGGCGAGCGCGTCGGCTTCATGCACCCGCTCGTCGGGGCGGCCGTCTACGACGACGTGCCCGCGCACGAGCGCGCGCTGGCGCACGAGCGCGCCGCGCGGCTGCTGCGCGAGCTGGGCGCGCCGCCGAGCGCCGTCGCGGTCCACCTGATGCGCGCGCCCGCGCGCGGGCAGCAGTGGGTCTGCGACGTGCTCGGCCAGGCCGCCAACGCCGCGCTGCGCGCCGGCGCGCCGGCGAGCGCCGTCGGCTCCCTGCGGCGCGCGCTGGCCGAGCCGCCGCCGGCGGAGCGGCGCGGGCAGGCGCTGCTGGAGCTGGGGCGGGCGGAGCTGCTGGTCGACGGGCTCGCCGCGATCGAGCACCTCGGCCAGGCGCTGGAGCTGGTCGACGATCCGGCGACGCGCGACGAGGTCGCGCTGATGCGGGCGCGCGTGATGCTGTTCAGCGGCCGCGCCGCGGAGGGCGTCGCGCTGATCCGCCGCACGATCGCCGCGCACGACGCCGGCGACGACGACGTCGTGCAGGCGCTGCGCGCGCACGAGCTGATCGCGCCGATGTTCGCGGCCGAGGAGCGCGATCCCGCGCCGTCGCCCGCCGAGGTGCAGGCGATCGTCAGCGCGCCGGGAGCCGGCGTGGGCGCGCAGATGCTGGCCGCGATCACCGCCAGACGGTGGGCGCACGAAGGCGGCACGGCAGCCGAGTGCGCGGAGCTGGCGCTGGCCGCGCTGCGCGGCGGCCGGCTGATCGCGGTCGACAACGTCTTCATGTCGGTCTCCGCCGTCCTCGTGCTGGAGCTGGCCGACCGTCCCGAGGCGGCGGACGGCTGGGAGCGGCTGCTGCAGGACGCGCGCGAGCGCGGCTCGCTGGCGTCGAGCGCGTCGCTCGGCATGTGGCTGGGCTACGCGCTGCAGCGGCGCGGCGAGCTGGCCGAGGCCGAGGCGAGCATCGCGCGCGCGCTGGAGTCCAGAGGCGGGAACGACTCGGCCGGCGGCTACGGCCACGTCGCCGCCTTCCTCTCCTCGACGCGGCGTGAGCGCGGCGACCTCGCCGGCGCGTGGGCCGAGCTGGAGCGCTCCCCCGACCCCGGCACCTCCTCCGATGCGGCGCGCTACTGGCTCGACGCGCAGGCGCAGCTGCTGCTGGCCGAGGAGCGCTTCGCGGAGGCGCTCGCGGTCGCGCAGGACAGCGAGCGGCGCTTCGCCGCGATGGCGCAGCCGCTCGACACGCCGGCGCGCTCGCACGCGGCGGTCGCGCTGTTCGGGCTCGGGCGCCACGCGGAGGGGATCGCCGCGGCCGAGGAGGCGCTGGAGCTGGCGCGCGAGTGGGGCGCGCCGGTCACCGTCGGGCGCGCGCTGCGGGTGCTCGGCACGCTGGAGCGGGAGGCCGGCGTCGCGCGGCTGGAAGAGGCGGTCGCGCTGCTGGCCGACGCCCCGGCGCGGCTGGAGCACGCGAAGGCGCTGGTGGCGCTCGGCAGCGCGCTGCGCGCTGCCCGCCGCCCCGGCGACGCACGCGAGCCGCTGCGGCAGGCGCTCGACCTCGCCGACCGGCTCGGCGCCGACGGCCTGGTCGTGCACGCCCGCCACGAGCTGCACGCCGCGGGCGGGCGCCCGCGCACGAAGGCGCTGAGCGGACCGGATGCGCTGACGCCGTCCGAGCGCCGCGTCGCCGAGCGCGCCGCCGCCGGCCAGAGCAACCGCGCGATCGCCGAGGCGCTGTTCGTGACGCTGAAGACCGTCGAGCGCCACCTCGGCAACGCGTTCCGGAAGCTCGGCGTCAGCTCCCGGCGCGAGCTGGCGGGCAGACTGGGCGCGGCGGCGGAGTAGCGCGGCTGGCGGCGAGAAGGGCGGCCGCGCGGCGCTGAGCGCGTCGGTGCGCGGGAGCACGCTGGCTATAACGAGACGGACGAGCCCGCAGCAGCCGACCGCCCCGACGTCCACGAGGAACCCCACCGTGCCCGACCACTCTGACCAGCCGCAGCCGATCCTCGTCCTCGGCGGCACCGGCAAGACCGGCCGCCGCGTCGTTGAGCAGCTGAGGAGAAGGGGTCGGTCGGTGCGGGTGGCCTCGCGGCGCGGCGAGCCCGCGTTCGACTGGAACGACCGCGCGACCTGGGAGGCGGCTGTTGAGGGCGCCGTCGCGGCGTACGTGCTCGACCCGGCCTTCGTCGCCGGGTCCGAGCCGGAGGAGGGCGCCGTCGCCCTGCGCGACTTCTGCGCGCTGGCGGTCGCCGCGGGCACGCGGCGCTTCGTCTTCCTGTCGGCGCGGGACCTCGGCAACGCCGACGACGAGAGCCTGTTCGAGGGCGAGCGCACCGTGAAGGCGTCCGGCGCCGAGTGGACGATCCTGCGGCCGAGCTGGTTCGCGCAGAACTTCAGCGAGGAGCCGTTCCTCGCCGGGCAGGTGAGCAGGGGCGTCGTGACGCTTTCGACCGGCGACGGCCTCGAACCGTTCATCGACGCCGAGGACATCGCCGAGGTCGCGACGGTCGCGCTGACCGAGGACGGCCACGCGGGCGAGATCTACGAGCTCTCGGGTCCGCGGCTGCTGACGTTCGGCGAGGCGATCGAGACGATCCACAGGCTCGGCGGCCACGACGTGCGTTTCGTCAAGGGCACGAGCGAGGAGTCCGTCGCGAGCCTCGAAGCGCAGGGGCTCGAGCACGAGTTCGCCGTCTTCACCGACAGACTGTTCCAGTGGATCGCCGAGGGCCGCAACGCGATGCTCTCCGACGGCGTCCAGCGCGTCCTCGGCCGCGAGCCGCACGACTTCGTGGAGTACGTGCGGCGCACGCCCGCCGACGCCTGGCGAGGATGACCGCCGCGGTCGAGCGATCGTGACGACGTGTCGGGTTCCCGGACCGAGGAGATGAGGATGGCGGTGCTGACGCTGGTGCTCTATCTGCTGTTCGTGGGCGTGCTGTTCGGCCTGCGGAGCGTCGTGATGCGGAGTCGCACCGGCAGCTCTGGCTGGCGCGGGATCAGCGGACGGCCGGGCTCGGCCGAGTGGCTGGGCGGCGTGCTGTTCGCGCTCGCGCTGCTGCTCGGGCTCGCCGCGCCGATCTGCGACCTCGCCGGCGTCGCGACCGCGATCGACGCGCTCGACCGCCTGCCGCTGCACGTGCTCGGCCTGCTTCTGGTCGCCGCCGGGACGGCGCTGTCACTCGCCGCGCAGCTGGCGATGGGCGACTCGTGGCGCGTCGGGGTGCAGGAGGGGGAGCGAACCGAGCTGGTGACGGACGGTCCGTACGCGGTCGTGCGCAACCCGTTCTTCGCCGCGCTGCTGCCCGCCGCGGTCGGGTTCGCGCTGCTGGTCCCCAACGTCGTCGCGCTGCTCGCGCTGCTGGCGCTGATCGTCGCGCTCGAGCTGCAGACGCGCGTCGTGGAGGAGCCGTACCTGCTGCGCGCGCACGGTGCGACGTACGCCGACTACGCGGCGCGCGTCGGTCGCTTCGCGCCGGCGCTCGGACGGCTGAGAGCGTCGCGCCGCTAGCCTGTCGGCGTGCGGCATCAGCTCAGCGCGCGAGCGCTTCAGTCCACGCTCGCGCTGCTCGGGATCGGCGCGACGCTGCTGGCGCTCGTGACGGTCGCGACCGCGCTCAGAGGACATGCCGCGGCTCCCGCCGACGCCTGCCGCGGATTCGTCTCCGACCACCTGTCGCTCGGCTGGCTGCTGACGGCGACGCTCGCGCTCGGCGCCGGCGTGGTGCTCATGCGCGCGGTCGTCGCGACGCGGCGGATGGTGCGCGCCAACCGTCGCGTCGTCGCCGCGACGCGCGAGCTGCCCGTCCACGTGATCGCGGGCGGACCGGTGCGCGTGATCGCCAGCGAACGCAGCGTCGCCTTCTGCGCCGGCTTCGCGCGCCCGACGGTCGTCGTCTCGACCGCGACGCTCGACCGCCTCCGGCTCGGCGAGCTGCGCGCCGTCCTGGCCCACGAGCGCCACCACGCCGCGCGTCGCGATCCGCTGCGCCGCGCCGCGCGCGAGGCGATCGCCGAGGCGCTCTTCTTCCTGCCGGTCCTGCGACCGCTCGCCACGCGCGCCTCGACGCTGGCCGAGATCGACGCCGACGCGGCGGCCGTCGACGCCTGCGGCGGCGACGTCAGCGGGCTCGCCTCCGCACTGCTCGCCTTCGAGGAGTCCGGCCACGGCGAGGCCGAGGCCGAGCGCGTCGACCAGCTCGCCGGCACCCCGACCCCGTGGCAGGCGCCGCGACGGTCGCTGATCGGCGCGCTGGTCACGCTCGCCGCCGCGCTCGCGCTGCCCGTGCTCGCCGTCGAGCGGACGCTCGGCGCCTCGCTGGACTTCGAGGCGTTCGGCGCCTCGATCTGCCTCTCGGCCTTCGTCGTCGCGCCGTTCGCGCTCCTCGCCGTCCTGCTCGCGCGCCGCGCAGACGGCGACGGTACAGTCACCGCGTGAACGACGCCGACCAGCCGATCCCGGGCTCGATCGCCGGCCTCGAGCTGGAGGCGATGGAGGAGATCTGGGCGCGCGGCG
>DATIOB010000491.1:0-4636 GCA_035473605.1 Conexibacter sp. | reverse complement strand
CTGTCGGCGCGACCGTCCGCCGCTCGCTGACCGCGCGCCTGCCGTAGGGACGGCGGCCTCAGCCGCCGTGCAGCGCGCCGGACGGTCTGGGCCACTCCCGTTCGCCTGAGGCGATGCCAGTCCCGCGCGAGCGCGACGAGCTCCACGCCGTCGTCTGCGCGGCCCACGCCGGCTTCGTGCAGGAACTGGAGCGCGATGAACAGCGCCTCACAGCAGACGAAAGGGCGGGCGCTCCTGCGCAGAGCGCTGCGTGCCGCCGACTGCTGAGCCGGCGGCCGATCGCTCAGCGCTTGCGACCTCTGCCGCCGGACCTTCTGCTCGCCGGCCGTCTGAACGTCACGCTCTGCGCCTTGACCCGTCGCGCTCTGCCGTCGGCGCCGCGCTCGGTCACGGTGAAGAACAGTCTCAGGCGGCCGGCTCTTCTCAGCAGCCTTCTGCCGGCGGCGTTGAGCGTCACTCTGACCTGGGCTCTCTGGCCGCCGCGCAGGGTGACGGTCTTCTGGCCGAGGATCACCGCTCTCGCTCGTCTGCCTCTTCTCGCTCTGCCTCTGCGCGCGCTCGCGACGGCGGTGACCGCGCGGTTGCGGTCGCGGTCGTCGGTGCTCGTGTTGGGGAAGCCGGTGACGTACTCGCCGGCGGAGATGATGTAGACGAGCGAGCAGCGCGCCTCCGGCGGGCCGACGCAGATCTGGTCGATTCTCATCGAGTCGCCGTCGGTCGACGGCGTGCCCGCTCTGGCGACGCCGACGCTGGCGACGACGAGCGGTCTGCTCGGCGGGTTGCTGCCGCCGCCGGCCGGGGGCGGTGTCGTCCCACCGCCACCGCCCCCGCCGCCGGTCCCGCCGCCACCGCCGCCGCCATCTCCGGGTCCGGGGCCGGGCGTGCCGCCCGCGACGACGCCGGCGAGCCGCCCGATCTTCGCCGGCGCGACGTCGGTCGAGACGGCGAACCAGACGTTGCCGCGCGTGTCGGCGGTGACCGCGAGCGGGAAGCGTCCGGCGCCGAGCGGGTAGACGGCCGCGCTCGGCCTGTCCGGGTCGGGCTCGATCCGCACGATCGCGTTGCCGGCCGGTCTGCTGTAGCCGCCGTACTGCGCGAGCCAGAGCGTGCCGTCGGGGGCGGCGCTGATCGCCATCGGCCGGCCGCCGGTCAAGTTTCTGTCGACCGCCGGCAGGCTGTACGCCGTGAAGGTGCCGTTCGCCACGTCCAGCCGGCCAAGTTCGTTTCTGAGCTGGTTGGTGAACCAGATCGCGCCGTCGGGGGCGACCGCGACGTCGGTCGGGCCGGTGCCGGTGTAGGAACCGGAGCAGGGCGCGACCAGCGCGCACGGCGTGATCAGGTACTCGTCGTAGTCGGACCCTCTCGGCGTCGCGATGCGCCAGCCGGGCAGGCCGGAGTCGGACTCCGCGAACCACGGCCGCCCGCTCGGATCGAGCGTGATGCCGGCCGGCTGGGCGTCGTAGCGCGCGCTGTCGAGCGAGGTGCGGCCGTCCTGCAGCGCGATGTTCGACAGCTCGCCGACGGCCATGTTCTCGTCGATCCAGCCGATCCGCGCGCCGGGGTACGGCGCGACGTTGTAGGTGCTGTGCTCGGTGAACCAGGCGCGGCCGTCGTCGCCGACGGCGACGTCCCACAGGTCGGGCGCCCAGCTGGCGCCTCTGCCGCCGGTGATCTCCGTTCTCAGCAGCTTCGCCGTCATCCCGTTGCTCGTTCCCGGCGTGACCGTCGCCGGATCGGCGAAGCCTGCGATGCCGTCGTTCTGCACGAACCAGAGGCGGTTGGATCTGCCGTCGAAGGCGACGCTGCGGACGGCGTTCGCGCAGCAGCTCGTGCCGGCGAATCTCGGCGTCGGGAAGAGGTCGACGCCGGCGCTGGTGCCGACCACCGCTCTCGCCGGGTCCAGCCGCGCGATCGTCGGCGCGCCGAACGGTCTGCCCGAGGCGGCCCAGATCGTCCCGTCGGGCGCCGCCGCGATCCCGCTCCCGGTGCCGTTGCCGTCGGGCAGATCGAAGTACTCGGGCGTCGCGGCGGTCGCGGCTGCGGCGGGCAGCAGCGCGAGCGCGATCAGCAGCAGCGTGGCGAGGCGGGCGGTTGACACGGCGCCGATGTCTACCAGCGTTCGGAGCCCGTTTCACCGCCCGTACCCACTATTGATCCCCCCTGCTTTCCGCGCACGACGGCAGGCGCGCTCCGCGTCTCGTTGGTCCCCCGAGCGCGGCTGTGATTGGACCTGTTCGGGCAACCGACCCGCACCTAGCCTGAGGACCATGACTTCGACCGCACCCACCTCCGACGCCGCCGACCACGTCACCCACGAGCAGCGGATCGACCTGCCGCGTCTCGCGCGCGAGAGCTATCGCGCGATGCTGGCCGTGGAGCGCACCGTCGAGCTCGACACGGCGCTGAGCGACCTCGTCAACATCCGCGTCTCCCAGCTCAACGGCTGCGCCTTCTGTCTCGACATGCACGGCCGCGACGCGCGCGAGCACGGCGCGACGGACCAGCGGCTCGACACCCTCGCCGGCTGGCGCGAGTCGCCGTTCTTCACCGCCCCCGAGCGGGCGGCGCTCGGCCTCGCGGAGGCGATGACGAGGCTGACCGACGGACCGGTCCCGGACGTCGTCTACGAGGAGGCGGCGCGCCACTTCGACGAGCACGCGCTGTCGCAGCTCATCTTCGCCGTGACCGTCATCAACGCGTGGAACCGGATCGCGGTGACGGCGCAGATGCAGGCGCCGGCGCGCTGAACCTCCCGTCAGCGCGCCTGCGCCAGCGCGACCGCGTCGGGGCCGGCCGGGAAGCGCAGCTGGCCGGTCGCATCGGTGGCGGCGCGCCACACGGCCTCCGCCACGTCGACCTCCCGCGTCACCGCGGCCGGCTGCGCGAAATCGGTCATGACGCGCTGGGCGTACGTCGCGTACGGCGCGGAGATGAGGCCGTCCATGCGCGACTGGCCGTTGCTCGTGAAGCCGGTCGTCGGGCCGTAGCCCGGCTCGACCAGCTTCGCGCGCACGTCGAACTGCTCCAGCTCGAGCGCGAGCGACGCGGTGAACCCTTCGATCGCGGTCTTGCTGGCGGTGTAGACGGCGACCAGCGGCATCCGCGCCAGCGTCACGCTCGAGGTCACGTTCACGACGACGCCCGCCCGCCGCTCGCGGAACTGCGGCAGCACCGCCTGCGTCATCGCCATCACGCCGAAGGTGTTCGTCTCGAAGATCTCGCGCGCGGTCTCCAGCGGCGTCGACTCGAAGGCGCCGACCGCACCGATGCCGGCGTTGTTGACGAGCGCGTCGAGCGGCCCGCTCGCCTCGATCGCGGCCGCGATCGACTCCGGTCTCGTCACGTCGAGCGCGACGACGCGCAGCCGCTCCGACGGCGGCAGGACCTCCTCGCGCGGCGTCCGCATCGTCGCGACCACGTTCCAGCCCTGCGCGTGGAAGTGGCGCGCGGTCTCCAGGCCGTAGCCCGACGAGCAGCCGGTGATCAGCACGGTCTTCATCTCGAATCCTCTCCGCGGGCCGGTTGGGCCCGTCGTCAGTTGCTGCAGACGACAGTACCGACAGAAACAGGATTTTCTATCATGTAGAGTCCTTCATTAATTCGCGAGAGTCCAGAGATGAGTGATCCCCTCTCAGAAGTCATCACGTTGCTGCGGCCGCGCACCGTCTTCGCCAAGCGCATCAGCGGCGCCGGTCGCTGGGGCGTGCGCTACTCCGCCTACGGCGATCCGAGCTTCTGCACCGTGCTGGAGGGCGGCTGCCGGCTCGCGGTCGACGGCCATCCCGAGATCACGCTCGCGGCGAACGACTTCGTGCTGCTGCCGGCGACCCCGGGCTTCACGCTGGCCGGCTTCGAGCCGGTGAGACCGCAGCACGTCGACCCCGAGCTGACGGCGGCGTCGCCGGAGGAGGTCCGGCACGGCACGCCAGACGGACCGGCGGACGTGCGGCTGCTCGGCGGCTACTTCGTCTTCGACTCGCCCGATTCGACGCTGCTCGGGTCGCTGCTGCCGACGGTCGTCCACGTGCGCGACGCGGAGCGGCTCGCGACGCTCGTGCGGCTCGTCGGCGACGAGTCGAGCGAGCAGCGAGCCGGTCGCGATCTCGTGCTCCCGCGCCTGGTCGAGGTGCTGCTCGTCGAGGCGCTGCGCTCGACGCAGACGCAGCACGCGCACCCGGGGCTGCTGCGCGGCCTCGGCGACGCGCGCCTGGCGCCGACGATCCGCGCGTTGCACGGCGACGTCACGCGGTCGTGGACGGTGGCCGAGCTGGCGCGGACGGCGGCGCTCTCGCGCTCGGCCTTCTTCGACCGCTTCACCCGCACCGTCGGCCTGCCGCCGATGGAGTACCTGCTGACCTGGCGGATCGCGCTCGCGAAGGACCTGCTGCAGCGTGACGAGCTGGCGCTCGCCGAGGTCGCCGAACAGGTCGGCTACAGCTCGGCGAGCGCCTTCAGCACGGCGTTCAAGCGGTACGTCGGTCAGCCGCCGAGCCGCTACGCCCGCGCGGTCGCTACCGTCGCGGCCGCTTCGCCTTCGGCACCGTGAACGTGACCGACCTGACAGCGCTGGCGTTGCCGGCCGCGTCGCGCGCGACGAACGACGCCTGGTAGGAGCCGGGCGTCAACGCCCTGCGCC
>DATIOB010000490.1:0-12253 GCA_035473605.1 Conexibacter sp. | reverse complement strand
TCGTCGGTCGAGCGCGTGCAGGTCAAAGTGACGGGCATGGCACCGGACCGCTATGCCGTCACCTGCAACGGCCGGCGGGTGCCTCTGCGACCGACCGGCCGGGTGGGCGAGTACGTCGCCGGCGTCCGCTACCGTGCCTGGCAGCCGGCCTCGGCCCTGCACCCGACCATCGGGGTCCATTCGCCGCTGACGTTCGATCTCGCCGACACGTGGCTCGCGCGTTCGGTGGGCGGATGCCAGTATCATGTGGCGCATCCGGGTGGGCGGAACTACGACAGTTTCCCTGTGAACGCTTTCGAAGCGGAGAGCCGTCGCCTGGCGCGCTTCTTCAGGCTGAACCACACGCAGGGTCCGATGCCGCTCGAACCGTCCCGACCGAACGCCGACTTCCCCTTCACGCTGGACCTGCGTCAGGGCTAGCGGCCGTCTGGGTGGCCGCAAAAGCCATGTCGCCGACCCGGGAGACGCTCGACGCCTACGCGGCCGCCGCGACGCCGCCGGCCAACGGCGGCCTGCACCGCATCGAGCACCTCGAAGTCCTCCCCGACGACCTGCTCACGCGCTGCGTCGAGGAGCGCGTCGCCGTCTCGCTGCAACCGCTGCACGGTCAGTGGCGCGCCGCCGACGGCAGCGACGAGTGGACGCGGCGCGTGGGCCCCGCGCGCGCCGCGCGTGTCTGGCGCGCCGCCGACGCGCACGCCGCCGGGGCGACCGTCGCGCTCGGCTCCGACTGGCCGGTCGCGCAGGCCGACCCGCGCCTCGGGATCGGCTACGCGCTGCTGCGCCGGCTGCCCGGCCACCACGCGATGCCGGCCCCCGACCCCGAGCAGGCGCTGACCGCCGCGCAGGCGCTCGCCGGCTACACCAGCGCCGCCGCCGCGACCGTCGGCACCGCCGCCCACGCCGGCCGGATCGCGCCCGGCTGCGACGGCGACCTGACCGTCTTCGGTGGCGACCCCGCGACGGTCGAGCCCGACGCGCTCGCCGAGCTGCCGGTCGCGCTGACGGTCGTCGGCGGGCGCGTCGTCTACCGGGGTTGACGCATCGGTCACACTTGCCGCATGGCGAACCAGTTCACGCACGCGGCCGACCGCCGCAGATACGAGCTGCACGACGACGGCGGCGCGCTGCTCGGCTTCATCGACTACCTGCCGGCCGGCGAGAGCACGATCATCGCCCACACCGAGGTGGGGGTCGAGCACGAGGGCGAGGGGGTCGGCGGCGAGCTGGTGCGCGGCGCCTTCGCCGCGATCGAGGCCGACGGCAAGACGGTCATCCCGCTCTGCCCGTTCGCGGCCGCCTACGTGCACCGTCACCCCGACCTGATCCCGCTCGTCGCGCCGAGCATGCGCGGCCGCTTCCAAGACGTCGGGTAGAACTAGAGGGACCGTCGCCGCCCCGCCCGTCCCCGTTCGAGGAGCACCACCATGGCCACCTGCACCCACCTGGACCAGATCGAGGTCGTCGAGCTGCCCGATCAGATCGCCGGCTGCACCGACTGCCTGGCCAGCGGCGGCCGCTGGGTCCACCTGCGCATGTGCCACGTCTGCGGCGAGATCCGCTGCTGCGACTCCTCGCCCAACAGACATGCGACGAAGCACGCCCACGCCGAGAACCACCCGCTGCTGCGCTCCGCCGAGCCCGGTGAGAGATGGTCGTGGTGCGTGATCGACGAGGTCGGCTTCGAGCTGCGCGCCACGTGAGCGCGACCACCGCCGAGGACCAGACGCGGGCGCCCAAGCGCCAGCTGCTCGCGCAGCTGGGCCGGCCGCTGCGCAGCTTCATCGCGACCGAGGCCGGCGGCGCCGGGCTGCTGCTCGCCGCGACGCTGATCGCGCTCGTGTGGGCCAACTCGCCGCTGTCGGACTCCTACGATTCGTTCTGGCACACCGAGCTGTCGATCCGGCTCGGCGAGTGGACGCTCGACCTCGACCTGCGCCACTGGCTCGACGAGGGCTTCATGGCGCTCTTCTTCTTCGTGATCGGCCTCGAGGTGCGGCGCGAGTGGGCGATCGGCGAGCTGCGCGACCGCAGCCGCGTGACCGTCCCGGTGATCGCCGGCATCGGCGGCATGGTCGTGCCGGCGCTGCTGTTCCTGCTGATCGCACCGGGCGGCGACGCGGCCGACGGCTGGGGGATCGTGATCGCGACAGACACCGCCTTCCTGCTCGGCGCGATGGCGATCGTCGGCCCCGCCTGCCCGACGCAGCTGCGCGTCTTCCTCTTGACGCTGTCGATCGTCGACGACCTCGTCGCGATCTCGGTGATCGGGATCGTCTACTCCGACTCGATCGACGCGATCGCGGTGCTGGTCGCGATCGCCTGCCTCGTGGGGATCGCGGTGCTGTCGGGGATGCGCGTCTGGCGCGGCTCGGCGTACGCGGTGCTCGGCCTCGGGCTGTGGCTGGCGACCGTCATCTCCGGCCTGCACCCGACGATCGCCGGCATGGCCGCCGGCCTGCTCGTCGCCGCCTACACGCCGAGCAGACGCCAGGTCGACGAGGCCGCCTCCAGAGCGCACGCCTTCCGTCAGTCGCCGCTCGCGAGCCTCGCGCGCGAGACCACCCGCAGCGTCGAGCGCGCGGTCTCGCCGAACGAGCGGATGCAGGAGCTGCTGCACCCGTGGACGAGCTACCTGATCGTGCCGCTGTTCGCGCTCGCCAACGCGGGCGTCGACCTGCGCGGCGGAGCGCTCGGCGACGCGCTCACCTCGCCGCTGACGTGGGCGGTCGTCGCCGGCCTCGTCGCCGGCAAGACGATCGGCATCACGCTCGGCGCGCTCGGCGCGATACGGGCGCGGCTCGGCAGACTGCCGCAGGGCGTCGGCGAGGGCCAGGTCGTCGGCGGCGCTGCGCTGTCGGGGATCGGCTTCACCGTCTCGCTGCTGATCGCCGGCCTCGCCTTCGACTCCGAGCGACTGCAGGAGGAGGCGAAGATCGGCGTGCTGCTGGCGGCGGCGCTCGCGGTCGCCGTCGGCTGGCTCGCCTTCAAGCTCGCGGCGGTGCTGCGCGGCGAGGTCAGCGCCGGCCTGCCGACGATCCTCGATCCTCCGGTGGACGTCGAGCGTGACCACATCCGCGGGCCGCTCGACGCGCCGATGACGCTGGTCGAGTACGCCGACTTCGAGTGCCCCTTCTGCGGCCGCGCCACCGGGATGGTGAAGGAGCTGCGCAGACAGTTCGGCGACGACCTGCGCTACGTGCTCCGGCATCTCCCGCTCATCGACGTGCATCCGCATGCGGAGCTGGCCGCGCAGGCGATGGAGGAGGCGGCGGCGCAGGGCAGATTCTGGGAGCTGCACGACAAGCTGTTCGACCACCAGGACGAGCTCGAGTTCGAGGACCTGCTCGGCTACGCCGGCAAGATCGGGATCGACGTCGAGGAGATGGCGCGGGCGCTCCAGGACGGCCGTCACGCCGAGCGCGTCCAGGAGGACGTGATCTCGGCCGAGGCGAGCGGCGCGCGCGGGACGCCGACCTTCTTCGTCGGCGGCAGACGCCACGTCGGGCCGTACGACGCGAAGACGCTGGCGGCCGAGCTGGAGGCGACGCGCGGCCAGGCGTCGGTCGAGGCCGCCGCGCCAGCGTAGGCGCGGTGCGCCCGGCGGTGGCAGCACGCGCGGGGCGGGCGCGGCGGGAACGACGGAAGGGCCGCCTTCGTGGTCTTCCTTGCGGTTGACTCGATTGACGACCCTTCTGTCACTGACTATGGACCTGCCGGGGGTGGAAGGCAAGGGCACTTGTAAGCATTGTTACTAAGTTGGCACGGGCGCCGCTTCCCGCCACCAGGCCGAGGCCATCTCGGCCTCTGCCGACTCGCTCACGCGCGCGCCGGCGGCCAGCAGCTCGCGGCGCGTGCGCTCGATCGCCGCGACCGGCTGCGCGCCCGGCAGCAGCAGGACCGGCAGGCCGTCGAGCGCCGCCGCCGGCCGCTCCCAGCCGGGCACCTCGGGCAGCGCGGCGTCGCACGCGACGACGCCGGCGACCAGCTCCGGCGCGATCAGCGCGAGCGCCAGGGCCAGCTCGCCGCCCTGACCGTCGCCGACCAGCAGCGACGGCGCCGCCCACTGCGCGCGGATCCCGGCCGCGAGCTGCTCGACCGCGTGCAGCGCGTCGCCGAAGGTCGCCGGCTCGTGCTCGCCGTCGATCGAGGTCACCCACCAGCGCTGGCCGACGTGGTCGCGGCCGACGTAGAGGAAGCGCGGCGGCTCCGGCGCGACGCGGCGGTGGCCGGGCGCAATCGCGGCCGCACGCTCGGCCAGCCGCTCGGGGTCCGTGCCGACCCCGCGCAGCACGAGCGTCGTGCCGGACGCCGCGCCGTCGGCGGCGCCCGGCGCGCCGGCGCCGCCGCCCGCCGGCTCCTCCACCCCGTAGACGAGCCCGGCGCGGTCGAGCGTCTCCATCACACCTCCTTGACCGGCTCGCCGATCGCGTTCTCGCCGGCCGTGAAGCCGTTCGTGATCGCCGGCCCGAGCGTGCCGCCGGCCGACCAGTAGGCCTGCCCCGCGAGCGAGGCGACGCAGTTGCCGGCGCCGAACAGCCCCGGGATCGGCCGGCCGCTGACGTGCAGCACGCGCCCGGAGGCGTCGACGACCGGGCCGCCGTTGGTGTCGAGCGTGCCGCCGCCGATCAGGATGCAGTGGTACGGGCCGCTGGAGCTGAGCGGGTACATCGACGGATTGGCGTTGTTGCCTCTGCGGCGCGGGCCGCCCCACGACACCTGGATCGGCGTCGAGCCGCGGCCGAAGTCGTCGTCGCGGCCGGCGCGCGCGAAGCCGTTGAAGCGGTCGATCGTGCGCTGGAGGTTGCCGGCGAAGCCGTCGGCCAGGCGCACGTCGGGGCCGATCGCGCCGTTGACGGCGACCCTGCCGCGCAGTCTGCCGAGGCGCGCCTGCACGTTCGCCGCCAGCTCCCCGATCGACGCGCCGCTGATCACGTACGGCGCTCTCGTGCCCGGTCTCGGGAACGGCATGCCGTAGGCCTGGTACGGGTCGGTCGCGACGGTGTCGTCGTAGACCATGAACTGCACGAGGTTGGGGTACTCCGAGCGCGTCGTGTCCCACACGAAGTGGCTCTGCGTGTGCTCGTTGTACGGCGTCTTCTCGCTCGCGACGCGATCGCCGAAGCGGTTGACCATGATCATCGCGTCGCCCGGCGGGATCCACAGGTCGTCGACGACGCTGGAGTTCGCCAGCGCCTGCTCGAGCACGTGCTGGACGAAGAAGCCGTTGCGCATGTTGCCCAGCCGCGCACCGATCTGGGTCGCCATGTCGATGAAGTCGCCGGTGTTGGTCGGGACCGCGCAGCCGCCGAAGATCGGGCCCTTGAGGTAGTTCATCACCTTGCTGCGGTCCTGCGTGAAGCCGCCGGTGCCGAAGATCACGGCGCGCTTGGCGCGGTAGAGCCGGTCGCCTCTGTCGGTCTGCACCTGCACGCCGACGACCTCGCCCTTGCCGTTGGTCGCCAGCTGCACGACGTGCTGGCCGGTCAGCACTCTCACGCCGACTCTGCGCGCGTAGGTCGCCAGCCCGGTCATGAGGCTGCCGCCACCGCCGCCCTCGGCGCCGGTCGGGTGGAGCGTGCGGCCGTACGGCGCCTTGTTCTCCGCCAGCTCGGCGTGGTACTCCGGGTGGGTCCACTCGATCCCGCCGGTCGCCGTCTGCCCGGGGCGCAGCTCGGCGATCTGCGATCTCAGCACGCCCATTCTCTCGATCCGCTCGATCACGGCCGGCGCGAGGTCGAAGTACTTCGACAGCAGCCCGTGGCTGAACTCGCCGATCCCGAGGTCGGGCGACTGCGGGTCGTAGACGCTCGGGTAGGCGAGCTTCGCCATCAGCTTGACGGCGTCGTCCTTCGGGTCTCTGACGCCGTGCTCGCGGCGCATCACGTGGTTGTTGGGGATCCAGTAGGCGCCGCCGGAGCGCGCCGTCGTGCCGCCGATCGCCGGCGCCTTCTCCAGCAGCAGCACTCTCGTGCCGCCCTGCGCGGCGCCGACCGCGGCCGCGAAGGCGGCACCGCCGCCGCCGACCACGATCACGTCGGCCTCGGCGTCGAACGAGCGGCCGGCGGCGCGCGCCGCGCGCGGCATGCCCGCCAGCGCCGCGCCGCCGGTGACCGCGCCCGCCGCGGCCAGCAGCGACCGTCGCGAGACCTTTGAACCGTGCTGCACCGCGTCGTCGCCCATCTCTCTCTCCCAACTCACACAATATTGCGCACAGACTGCGGCCGACTATCGCATATTCTGCACGCGTCGTGTACGGTCTCCTCGCGCCGCGAAGCGCGTTCCGTCGACCTGGAGAGAGCCGCCCATGCCGTCCCGAGCCATCCCGTTGTTCGCCGTCCTGCTCGCCTGCCTCGGGCTGACCTTCGGCCTCGCCGCCTGCGGTGGCGACGACGACAGCACGACCGCCTCGGTCGAGCTGACCGAGCTGCCCGGCGACCCGCAGGGCGGTTCCGAGCCGAGCACCTCCCAGCCGCCGGCCAGCCCCGACGACGACGGCGGTGCGGCAGCCGGCGACGGCGGCGATGACGACGCCGGCGCCGCGGCGGGCGGCGATGACGCCTCAGCGGGCGGCGGCGCTGCCGCCGACGAGGAGGGCAAGGCGATCTTCACGCAGAGCTGCGCCGGCTGCCACACGCTCGCCGACGCCGGCGCGAGCGGCTCGGTCGGCCCCAACCTCGACGACGCGAGACCGAGCGCCGAGGCGGTCGCGGCGATGGTCAGAGGCGGCGGCGGCGGGATGCCGTCGTTCGGCGGCACGCTGCAGCCGGAGCAGATCGACGCCGTCGCAGCGTACGTCGCGAGCGCGGCAGGGTCCTGAGCGGCGCGGATTCCGCGGCCGGGTGCCCGGCGCAGTCTGGCGCGGGGGGCCGCCATCGCACCCGGGGCCGCGCGTGAGCGGCCCCGGTAGATTTCCGTCGCGGGCCGCCGGCGGTCCGCGACGATGACCGACGACCTGCCCGACCCACCCCTCGGCCCGCGCCTGCGGGAGCTGCGCCAGCGGCGCGGCCTCTCGATCAAGGCCGCCGCCGACCAGGCCGGGCTGTCGGCCTCCTTCCTCTCGCTCGTCGAGCGCGAGCAGAGCGACCTCGCGATGAACCGGCTGCTGCGGCTGCTGCAGATCTACGGCGCCTCGCTGCGCGATCTCGCGGGGCCGGCGGCCGCGCCCTCCGCGGTCGTCCGTCACGGCGAGGAGGCGCGCGCCCACTCCCCCGGCGAGCACATCGACGCCTACCTGCTCGTCGCCGACACCGACCGCCCGCTGGTCCCGATGGTGTGGGTCTACGAGCCGGGCGCCGCGATGAACGAGACCGTCGCGCTCCCGACCGACCACTTCAGCCACGTGATCGCGGGCAACGTGACCGTCGAGACCGACGACGGCGACCACGCGCTCGGTCCCGGCGACACGATCTATCTGCGCGCCGGCCGCCGCTTCCGCATCCGCAACGGCGACGACGGCATCGCGCGGATCCTCGGCTGCGGCATCGCGACGCACGCCAGCGCGCTGTTCGGCGCCGGCGGCTGAGCGGTCGGCGCGGTCGGCGCGGTCGCCTTCCCGGCGCCGCGGCAGCGCTGCGTCAAGCCGCCTGCGCGCCCCGGTTCGCCAGCGCCTCGGCCACCTGCGCTGCCACCTCGGCCGGCCGGCGCATCACGTCGTCGTGGGTGAAGCGCAGGAGGGTGACGCCGCGCAGGGCGAGCCAGTTGCCCTTCGCCCGATCTCTCTGGAAGACGACGCGGGTGCCGTGGTCACGCCAGCCGTCGGCCTCGACCGCGAGCCGCGCCTGCGGCCACCACGCGTCGACCTCTCTGCCGTGCACGTGGACGTTGGTGCGCGGGCGCGGCAGGCCGTAGCGCGCGACGAGCGCGGCGAAGCGGATCTCCAGTGTTGAGCGAGTCAGCTGCAACTCATGGCCGCGCAGGTCCGCCAACAGCGCCATCAACGCGGCGTGCCCGCCGCCGCGGCGGTTGCGCGTGCGCGCCAGCACCAGCTCGACCGCCCGTCCGTCGAACGTTCTCAGCCGCTCGGCCTGCTGCACCGCCGCGGTGAGGTGATCGCTGGGCACGACGTCCGCGAGATCGACCAGCGTGCGTGCCACCGTCGTCACCGCCAGCCCGTCGATCCGCGTCACCTCGTCGAGCGGGAGCTGGGCGCGGTGGATGCGGATGCCTTCGACCGGCGCCCGCTTGGCGTCGATGGTGACGTCCGTCTGCCGGTGGTTGCCCGGCCGCAGCTGATGGAGGGCCGCGGCGTCGCGGTGGCTCAGCGCTGATCCTGGTCCCACCGCGAACAGCGCCGCGAGGGAGTGGCCGCGCGGGCGGAGCTGGCGGTGGCCGACGGCGTAGACGCCTCGGTGGAGCCTGACCAGCGAGCCGCGCTCCAAGCGCGTGCGGACCATCGCCGGCGTCAGCCCCGCCCCTTCGAGTTGCCGCCGGCTCACCACACCGTGCTGGCGGTCTGCCAGGTCACGGAGCGCGGAGTCGGGAACAGTGGTCGATTGCTGTTGTCTATCAACAGCAATCGACCGGTGTTCGAGGGCTCGGCCGGTCACCGGCCGAGCGTGACAGCCCCGCCAGGCCCGGCGCTACCGCCGGACCGTGGCGAAACTGTGGACGAACTGTTACGCCGGCGTGGCGACGCTGTCGAGGTACAGCTCGCCGCGATCGGCGGCGTCGACCAGCGACGCCGGCGGCTCGAAGCGGTCGCCGTACGTGGCGGCCAGCTCGCGCGAGCGGGCGACGAAGCCGGCGACGCCGCCGTCGTAGCCGTTGATGTACTGCAGCACGCCGCCCGACCAGGCCGGGAAGCCGATCCCGAAGATCGAGCCGATGTTGGCGTCGGCGACCGACTCGATCACGCCCTCGTCACGGCACTTCACGGTCTCCAGCGCCTCGATGAACATCATCCGCTCTTCGAGGTCTCTGAGGTTGATCGACGACGGGTCGGCGACCGACGGGAAGGCGTCCTTCAGGCCCTCCCAGATGCCCGTGCGCTTGCCGTCGGCGTAGGAGTAGAAGCCCTTGCCCTCCAGCTTGCCGGGGCGGTCGAACTCGTCGAGCATGCGGTCGATCACGATCTCGGAGGGATGCTCGTCCCAGCCGCTGCCGACCGCGTCGCCGGCCGCCTTCGCGGCGTTGCGGATCTTGCGCATCAGCTTCAGGTTCAGCTCGTCGGACAGCTGCAGCACCGGCGCGGGGTAGCCGGCCTGCGAGGAGGCCTGCTCGATCGTCGGAGCGGGGATCCCCTCCGTCAGCATCGAGATGCCCTCGTTGATGAACGTGCCGATCACGCGCGAGGTGAAGAAGCCGCGCGAGTCGTTGACGACGATCGGCGTCTTCTTGATCTGCTTGGCGACATCAAGCGCGCGGTAGAGCGTCTCGTCCGACGTCGCCTCGCCCTTGATGATCTCCAGCAGCGGCATCTTGTCGACGGGCGAGAAGAAGTGCAGGCCGACGAAGTCGGCCGGGCGCGAGACGCCCTCGGCGAGCTGCGTGATCGGCAGCGTCGAGGTGTTCGAGCCCAGGAGCGCGCCCTCGGCGAGGAACGGCTCGATCTCGGCGAACACTCTCGCCTTCACGGCCGGGTCCTCGAAGACGGCCTCGATCACGAGGTCGGCGTCCTGCGCGGCCGACGGATCGGTCGTCGGCGTGATCAGCGCCAGCAGCGCGTCGGCCTTCTCCTGCGTCGAGCGACCGCGCGAGACCGCCTTGTCGAGCAGTCTCTTCGAGTAGTCCTTGCCGCGCTCGGCAGCCGCCTGGTCGACGTCCTTGAGCACGACCTCGATGCCGGCCTTCGCGCAGACGTACGCGATCGCGGCGCCCATCATGCCGGCGCCGAGGACGACGACCTTCTTCGAGCGGAACGGCTCGATCTCAGCCGGACGGCCGCGGTCGCCGTTGACCTGCTGGAGGTCGAAGAAGAACGCCTGGATCATGTTCTTCGCGACCTGGCCGGTGGCGAGGTTGACGAAGTAGCGGCCCTCGATCTCGATCGCGCTGTCGAAGTCGACCTGCGCGCCCTCGATCGCGGCGGCCATGATCGCGGCCGGCGCGGGGTAGTTGGCGCCCTTCAGCTGCTTCTTCAGGTTCGCCGGGAAGGCCGGCAGGTTCATCGCCAGCGCCGGCGTCGACGGCGTGCCGCCGGGGATCTTGTACTTCTTGTCCGCATCCCACGGCTGCTGCGCCTCGGGGTTCTCCGCGATCCACTTCTTCGCGGCCGGGATCAGGTCGTCCTTGGAGGCGACCAGCTCGTCGAAGATCCCCAGCTCGACCGCCTTGGCCGGACGGACTCTCTTGCCCTGGAGCAGGAACTGCATCAGCGCGTTGACGATGCCGAGCATGCGCACGGTGCGCACGACGCCGCCGGCGCCGGGCAGCAGGCCGAGCGAGACCTCGGGGAAGCCGATCTGGATCTTGCTGTCGTCGACGACGATGCGGCGATGGGTCGCCAGCGTGATCTCGAGGCCGCCGCCGAGCGCGGTGCCGCCGACGGCCGCGACGACCGGCTTGCCGAGCGTCTCCAGGCGGCGCAGCTGGCCCTTGACCTCGCGCAGGAAGGAGGCGAACTCCTCGGCCTGCTCGGGCGTGACCGCTCTGAGGTTGTTGAGGTCGCCGCCGGCGAAGAAGGTCGACTTGCCGGACGTCACGATGACGCCGGAGATCGACTCCTTCTCGGCCTCGAGTCTGTCGACCGTCGCCGCCATCGAGCGGACGTACGCCTCGTTCATCGTGTTGGCGCCCTGGTTCGGGTCGTCCAACGTCAGGACGACGACGCCGTCGGCGTCCTGCTCCCAGCGGATCGTGCTCTCGCTCATCAGATCGCCTCCACGACGGTCGCGATGCCCATGCCGCCGCCGACGCAGAGCGTGGCGAGGCCGTACTTGCCGCCCGTGCGGTGCAGCTCGTCGATCAGCGTGCCGAGGATCATGCCGCCGGTCGCGCCGAGCGGATGGCCCATCGCGATCGCGCCGCCGTTGACGTTGACCTTCTCCATGTCGAGATCCATGTCCTTGACGAAGCGCAGCACGACGGCCGCGAACGCCTCGTTGATCTCGACGAGGTCGAGCTGGTCGGCGGTCAGGCCGGCCTTCGCGAGCGCCTTCTTCGACGCCGGCGCCGGGCCGGTCAGCATGATCGTCGGATCGGCGCCGGAGACGGCCGTCGCGAGGATGCGGGCGCGCGGCTTGAGGCCCAGCTCCTCGCCGGTCTGCGCGTTGCCGATCGCCAGCAGCGAGGCGCCGTCGACGATGCCGGAGCTGTTGCCCGGCGTGTGCACGTGGTCGATCCGCTCGATCCAGTGGTACTTCTGCAGCGCGACGGCGTCGAAGCCGCCCATCTCGCCCATCGCGGCGAACGACGGCTTCAGTCTGCCGAGCGTCTCCGTCGTCGTGCCGGCGCGGATGAACTCGTCGTTGTCGAGCACGACGTGGTCGTTGATGTCGAGCACCGGGACGACCGAGTCCTTGAACTTGCCGGCGGCCTGCGCGGCGGCGGCGCGCTCCTGCGAGCGGACGGCGTAGGCGTCGACGTCGTCACGCGTGAAGCCCTCGACGGTCGCGATCAGGTCGGCCGAGATCCCCTGTGGGACGAAGTCGGTCTCGAGGTTGGTCGCCGGGTCGAGCGCCCAGGCGCCGCCGTCGGTGCCCATCGGCACGCGCGACATCGACTCGACGCCGCCGGCGAAGACGAGGTCCTCCCAGCCGGAGGCGACCTTCTGCGCGGCGACGTTGACGGCCTCCAGGCCGGAGGCGCAGAAGCGGTTGAGCTGCACGCCGGCGACGGTGTCCGGCAGGCCGGCCTTCAGCGCCGCCGTCTTGGCGATGTCCATCCCCTGGTCACCGACCGGGGTGACGCAGCCGAGCACGACGTCGTCGATCCGCTTCGGATCGAGCGAGGCGTTGCGCGAGAGGACCTCGTGCATCAGGCCGACGACCAGGTCGACCGGCTTGGTCGTGTGCAGCGACCCGTTGCTCTTGCCCTTTCCGCGCGGTGTGCGGACGGCGTCGAAGACCAGCGCTTCGGTGCTTGGCATCTCTCCCTACCTCTGTTGGGCTCGATCTGAAGGCGGCCTGATTGGCCAGTCAGCCAATATCGTGGCAGGTCCGGCCACGGCGATGTCGAAGCATCCGCTTCACCGCGTGGTCACAGCCTGCCTCTGTCGCCATCGTAGCCTTGTCGAAGGTGCGCGAACCCCAGTCAGGATCGACGATTCACGCCCTTCTGGCGCTGCTCGGCGCGCTCGCGACGATCGCCGCCG
>DATIOB010000489.1:0-7616 GCA_035473605.1 Conexibacter sp. | reverse complement strand
GGGCGCCCGGCCGGAGCTTCAGGCGCGGCCGGGCAGCCGGCCGTGCTCGAAGCTCTGCTTCGTCAGCTTCAGGTAGACGAAGGTGTCGGTCGAGACGACGCCCTCGATCGCGCGCAGCTGCTCGATGATCTCCAGCAGGTGCGCGTGGTCGCGGCAGACGACCTCGACGAGCAGGTCGAACTGGCCGGCGACGATCACGACGTAGCTGACCTCCGTCAGCTCCGCGATCGGCTCCGAGACGACCTGCGGTCTGCCGCTCGTCGTGACGCCGACCATCGCCATCGCGTCGAAGCCGAGCGCGAGCGGGTTGGTGACGCCGACGACGTCGAGCACGCCGGCCTCCGAGAGGCGGTCGTAGCGGTTGCGGACGGTCCCCTCGGCGACGCCGAGCGCGCGTGCGATCTCGCGGAAGGAGGCGCGGCCGTCGGCCTGCAGCGCCTCGACGATCGAGCGATCGAGGTCGTCGAGGACGGCGCTGCCCGCGATCGCCCCGCGG
This sequence comes from Conexibacter sp., assembly GCA_035473605.1. Classification (GTDB taxonomy): domain Bacteria; phylum Actinomycetota; class Thermoleophilia; order Solirubrobacterales; family Solirubrobacteraceae; genus Conexibacter. The sequence goes on along the minus strand of DATIOB010000489.1, from coordinate 7,120 downwards.
CGACGGTCGTTCATGACAGCGATCCTATCGATCGCGCCCGCCGACGGCGACATCCGCAATAGAAGTGCCTACACATTGCGGTTATCTCAGTGTAAGGTGGGTATCAGTACGCAAAGCGCAACGTCTGCAAGGAAGGCTCCACCCGTGGCCCAGACCACCCCCAGCGCACCGTTCCGCAACGTCGTCGGCGGCCGGCTCGTCGACGCCGTCGACGGCGGCACCCGCGAGATCGTCAACCCCGCCACCGGCGCGGTGATCGCGACGGTCCCCGAGGGCAATGCCGCCGACGTCGAGCGCGCCGTCGAGGCCGCGCTCGCGGCCAAGCGCGAGTGGAACGAAACGACGCCGGGCGAGCGCGCGACCGCGCTGCTGAAGCTCGCCGACGTGATGGAGGGCGCGACCGACGAGCTGGGCGCGCTGGAGTCGGTCAACACCGGCAAGCCGCTGGGGATGGCGAAGGAGGAGGTCGAGGCCTCGGCCGACCTGCTGCGCTTCTTCGCCGGCGCCGCGCGCAACCTCGAGGGCAAGTCGGCCGGCGAGTACATCAAGGGCTACACGTCGATGGTGCGGCGCGAGCCGATCGGCGCCGTCGCCGGCATCGCGCCGTGGAACTACCCGCTCAACATGGCGGCGTGGAAGATCGGTCCGGCGCTCGCCGCCGGCAACGTCCAGGTGCTGAAGCCGGCCGAGGGCACGCCGCTGTCGCTGCTGCGCTTCGCCGAGCTGGCCAACGCCGCCGGCGTCCTGCCGGCCGGCGTGCTCGGCGTCGTCACCGGCGACGGCCCGAACGTCGGCGCCAAGCTGGTCGAGAACCGCGCCTTCGGGCTCGTCTCGCTGACCGGCGACGTGCGCACCGGCAAGACGATCGCGAAGGCCGCCGCCGACAACCTCACGCGGCTGCACCTGGAGCTGGGCGGCAAGGCGCCGGTCGTCGTGCTCGACGACGCCGACCTCGAGCAGACGGTCGCCGCGATCCGCGTCGCCGGCTACTGGAACTCCGGCCAGGACTGCACCGCCGGCACCCGCATCATCGCGACGGCGAAGATCTACGACAGGCTGCTCGAAGCGCTCGTGCCGGCCGTCGAGTCGCTGAAGGTCGGCGACCCGGCCGAGGGCGAGCAGATCGAGATGGGCCCCGTCATCTCGACCAAGCAGCAGCAGCGCGCCTTCGGCTTCATCGAGCGCGCGACCGCGGCCGGCGCGACCGTGCTCACCGGCGGCGGCAACGGCGCCGGACCGGCCGGCGGCGCGTTCGTCGCGCCGACGCTCGTCGCCGACGTGCAGCAGGACAGCGAGATCGTCCAGAACGAGGTCTTCGGACCCGTCGTGACGATCCAGCGCGTCGACGACTACGAGCAGGCGATCGCCTTCGCCAACGACTCGCGCTACGGCCTCGCGGCCTCGGTCTTCACCGAGAACGTCGGCCGCGCGATGGACGCCGCACGCCGGCTGGAGTTCGGCTGCGTGTGGGTCAACGACCACCTCACCCCGATCACGAGCGAGATGCCGCATGGCGGCTTCAAGGAATCCGGCTACGGCAAGGACATGTCGATGTACTCGCTCGAGGACTACACCCAGATCAAGCACGTCGCCGTGCGGATCGGACTCTGAACGGACCATGACTGCAACTGCGAGCAACCCCACCGGCCTCGACCTCCAGCAGGCGGCGAAGGACCACCTCTGGATGCACTTCACGCGCATGGGCGCGTACAGAGACGCGCCCGTTCCGATCATCGAGCGCGGCGAGGGCAGCTACCTCTACGACACATCCGGCAAGCGCTACCTCGACGCGCTCGCGGGCCTCTTCGCCGTCCAGGTCGGCTACGGCCACGGCGACGAGATCGGCGCGGCCGCGCACGCGCAGATGCGCGAGCTGCCGTACTACACGAACTGGTCCTACGCCCACCCGCGCTCGATCGAGCTGGCGAGCAAGATCGCCGAGCTGGCGCCCGAGGGCCTCAACCGCGTCTTCTTCACCAGCGGCGGCTCGGAGTCGGTCGAGTCGGCGTGGAAGCTCGCGCGCCAGTTCCACACCGCCAACGGCGAGCGCCGCTGGAAGGCGATCGGCCGCGACGTCGCCTACCACGGCTCGTCGCTCGGCGCGCTCTCGATCACCGGCGTCGCCGGCATCCGCTCGCCGTTCGAGCCGCTCGTGCCGCAGGTCTCGCACGTCCGCAACACGAACCGCTTCCGCCGCCCCGCGGGCGAGACCGAGGCGCAGTTCACGCAGTTCCTGCTCGACGAGCTGGAGCAGCGGATCTGGTCCGAGGACCCGGAGACGGTCGCGATGGTGATCATGGAGCCGGTGCAGAACTCGGGCGGCGCCTTCACGCCGCCGGCCGGCTACTTCGAGGGCGTGCGCGCGCTCTGCGACGAGCACGGGATCCTGCTCGTCGCCGACGAGGTGATCACCGGCTTCGGCCGCATCGGCGACTGGTTCGCCTCCAACCGCTTCGACATCAAGCCGGACATCATCACGAGCGCCAAGGGCCTCTCCTCGGCGTACGCGTCGATCGGCGCCGTGATCGCCTCCGACAAGGTCGCCGCGCCGTTCATGGAGGGCACCGCGATGTACACGCACGGCGTGACCTTCGGCGGTCACCCGGTGCAGACGGCGATCGCGCTGAAGAACATCGAGATCATGGAGCGCCTGCAGCTGCCGCAGCAGGTCCGCGCGACCGAGGACCAGTTCCGCGCGACGCTGGCGCAGCTGCTCGACCTGCCGATCGTCGGCGACCTGCGCGGCACCGGCTACTTCTACGCGCTGGAGCTGGTCAAGGACAGCGAGACGAACGCGACCTTCAGCGACGAGGAGGCGGAGAAGCTGCTGCGCGGCTTCCTCTCCGAGCGGCTCTACGACGCCGGCATCATCTGCCGCGCCGACGACCGCGGCGACCCGGTCGTGCAGATCTCGCCGCCGCTCGTCGCCGAGCAGCAGCAGTTCGACGAGATCGTGACGATCCTCGGCGAGGTGCTGACCGAGGCGTCGAGACTGGTCGGGCACTGAGCTGAACAGATCCGGGCGCGGCGCCTGCACGGCCGCCGCGCCCGGCGTTCACTGCCTCACGAGGCGAGCAGGCGCGCTTTCTGCGTCGCGAACTCGTCCTCGGTCAGCACGCCTTGGTCGCGCAGCTGGCCGAGCTGCTGCAGCTGCGAGATCAGGTCGGCGCCGCCGACGGCCGGCGGGGGAGGCGCGGCCGTCGGCGGCGGGGCGGGAGCGGCCTGCTGCGGAGCGGCATACGACTGCTGCTCCAAGCCGCCGATGCGCGCCTCCTGCTCGGCCTCGCGCTGCTGCGAGGCCGCCCGCTTCTTGCCCGCCACGTAGGCGCCGCCGCCGACGGCCGCCGCGCGCAGCAGCGGCCGGCGTCGTCCGAGCGGCATCTCAGATCCCTTCCTCGTCGAGCGCGAGCCCGAGCGCCAGCATCACCTCGGGCGCCGCGGCGACGACGCGCGGGCCGCCGACCTGCGGCGCGACGGCGCGCAGGACGCCGAGGATGTCCTCCGGCGTCGCGCCCTCGGCGAGCGCGTTGGCGACCTGCCAGGCGTACGAGGCCGGCGGGGCGTCGAGCGCGATCAGCGCCGCGATCTTGACGAGGCCGAAGGTGCGGCCGTCGAGTCCCGTGCGCTCCTGCTGCGCCTCGCGCAGCCCGACCGCGACCTCGATCGCGTCGACGTCGCCGATCGCGATCGAGCGGAAGGTCGCTTCGGTGTCAGGTGTCACCGCGGACATCGTCATGCCCTCTCGTCGGCGTGGCCGCCGTGGACGGCGAGGCCGTAGATCACCATCATGTCGACGGCGAACAGCGCCAGCGACAGGAACGGCGCCGCCGGGATCATCAGCAGCTGGATGATCGCGTTGAGGCCGGCGAAGGCGATGCCCAGCCACGTCGCCAGCGAGTTGCGCGCCCACACGCCGAAGGCGACCAGCATCTGCGCGGCGCCGGTCAGCGTGACGATCCAGCCCCACGTGTTGAGGTCGCTGAAGATGTAGCGCGCGTCGTTGACGTAGAAGCTCGAGTCGCTGATCGCGCCGATCCCGTAGATGATGTTCAGCGTCGCGGCGATCATCAGCATCGTCCCGGCGAAGACGACCCAGCCGCCGGCATGGCTCTCCGCCGTCGTGTAACCCGTCTGGCCCGACGCGGGAACCCCGCTGTCGGAAGCGTGCACACCCATGGCTTCTCCCTTGCGTTCTGGTCTGGACACCGTCTCAGCGGTGCGCGGGGGCGCCAAGGGTGCGCCCACCACACGCGAAGACGTGCGTGCACCACTGCGCTGACACGGGCGCGGGGCGATGATCGGACGATGGTCCGCTCGCTCGTCATCGCCGTCGCGCGACCGCCGCTCTCGCTCGTTCAGCGGCGCGCCTCGCAGACCGCGCTCGACCTGCTCGACGCGCTGCTCGCATCGCAGCTCGCCGACGTCGCCGCGCGCCGCATCGTCACCAGCGAGGTCGCCGAACGGGCGGTCGCCGAGGCGTTCCGCGGGCCGCTCGTCGACGCCGTCACGAGACGGCTGCTGGAGAGCGAGGAGCTGTGGCTGCTCGTGCAGGAGGTGGCGCAGAGCCCGGCCGTGACCGACGCGATCACGCACCAGGGCGCGAGCTTCGCCGAGGAGGTCGCCGACGAGGTGCGCGAGCAGACGCAGGACGCCGACGCGTGGCTGGAGCGGGCAGCGCGGCGGATGCTGCGCCGTCCCTCGCCGGCCGGTCCGCTGTCGCCGCTGCCGCCGCCCGGCCTCGGCCCGGCATGAGCAGCGCGCAGACGCTGCACGCGCAGGAGGTCGCGGCGCGCCGGGCGGGCGCGCCGTCGCGACCGCGGCGCGCGGCGCCGCTCTATCCCGGCCTCGCGACGCGCGCCGTCGCGCTGGCGCTCGACGCCGTCGTGATCAACGCGGTCGCCTTCGCGGTCGGCGGCGTGATCGCGCTCTGCACGTCGCTGCTGCACCTGCCCGAGGGCGTCGAGCGGGTCGCGGCGATCGTCGGCGCCGGCCTCTGGCTGGCGTGGTCGATCGGCTACTTCGCCGTGTTCTGGTCGACGACCGGTCAGACGCCGGGCGACCGCGTGATGCGGATCTGCGTGCGCGACGCGCACGAGCCGCCGCAGCCGCTGCGACTCGGCCGCGCGCTGGTGCGCTTCGGCGCGCTCGTGCTCGGCGCGATCCCGCTCTTCGCCGGCTATCTGCCGGTGCTGCTCGACGCGCGTCGGCGCGCCTTCCACGACCGCGTCGCGACGACGGTCGTCGTCCACGAGGAACCGGAGCGGCGCGCGGTCACGCGCGCCGCCGCGGCCGGCTGAGCCGCCGGCCTACCAGGGCGACTTCGCGTAGTCCTTCAGGAAGATCCCGTGGAGGTCCTCGCCGAGCTCGCCGCGGACGATCGGGTCGTAGACGCGCGCGGCGCCGTCGACGAGGTCGAGCGGGGCGTGAAAGCCCTCCCCGGCGAGCCGCTGCTTGGTCGGGTGCGGCCGCTCGTCGGTGATCCAGCCGGTGTCGACGGCGGTCATCAGGATCCCGTCCTGCTCCAGCATCTCGTTGGCGCTGGTGCGCGTGAGCATGTTCAGCGCCGCCTTCGCCATGTTCGTGTGCGGATGGCCCGGCCCCTTGTAGCCGCGGCTGAACTGGCCCTCCATCGCGGAGACGTTGACGACGTACTTGCGCCGCGCCGGCGCCGCCGCCAGCGCCCGCCGCAGCCGGCTGACGAGGATGAACGGCGCCGTCATGTTGCAGAGCTGGACCTCGAGCATCTCGGTCGGGTCGACGTCCTCGACCGTCTGTATCCAGCTGTTGGTGTCGTGCAGGTCGGGCACGAGGCCGCCGGCGTCGATCGCCTCGCCGACCGCGACGCGGTCCATCGAGGCCGACTTCGCTCTCAGCGCCATCGCCGTCAGCGCGTGGGGGGTGGGGGCCCAGTGCTGGCCCGACTCGATCCCGGCCGGCAGCGAGGTCGGCCGCGCGGCGACCTGGCCGAAGGTGACCAGCCGCGGCAGCTCGCCGGCGGGCAGCGGCGCGCGCTCGGCCTCGACCAGCGGCGCGTACGCCTCCGGTGAGCGGCGCACCGTCTGCGCTGCGTTGTTGATGAGGATGTCGAGTGGACCCTCCTCGGCGACGGCGTCGGCGAGCGCGATCACCTGTGACGGGTCACGCAGGTCGATCCCGACGATTCTGAGCCGGTGGATCCACTCGCCGCTGTCCTCCATCGCCTTGAAGCGGCGGATCGCGTCGTTGGGGAAGCGCGTCGTGATCGTCGTGTGGGCGCCGTCGCGCAGCAGCCGCAGCGCGATGTACATGCCGATCTTCGCGCGGCCGCCGGTCAGCAGCGCGCGGCGGCCGGAGAGGTCGGTGCGGGCGTCGCGGCGCTGGTGGTTTCTCGCCGCGCAGGTCGGACAGAGCTGGTGGTACCAGGCGTCGACCTGCGTGAAGTGCTCCTTGCAGACGTAGCAGGCGATCGACTCGATCAGGTGGCCGGCGATCGCGCCGCTGCTCGCGGTGCTGAGCGGCAGGCCCTCGGTCTCGTCGTCGATGCGGCCCGGGGCGCCGGTCGCGGTCGCGTGCGTGATCGCGCGGTCGTGCTCGAGGATCGCGTCGCGCCGCTCCCGCTTGCGCTGCTTCTTGACGGTCTTGTAGATGCTCGCGGTGGCGCGCTGGACGGCGAGCGCGTCGGGGTGCTCCAGCGGCAGCCGTTCGACTTCCGCGAGGACCGCCAGCGCAGCTTCCAGCCGCGCCGGGTCGATGCCGTCGACCGGCGCGTCCTCGACCGCGACCGACCGTTCCAGCCGCGCCGGGTCGATGCCCGCCGCGGGGCTCTGCTGGTCGTCGTGCTGCTGCATGCTCGCGTTCAAGGGTACGCGAGTGCGCGCAGCGGGCAGGGTCGGGAGGTCCCGCCGCCTCGAAAGGAACCCCGATGTCGCGCCACCGCCTTCGCCCGCTCGCCCTGATCGCCGCCGTGCTCACGGCCGCGCTGCTGCTGCCCGCGGCCGCGCGCGCCGACGACCGCTCCTTCGCGGCGACGGCGATCGACCGGGCCGCCAGACTGGCCAGATACGAGACCGCGACCGGCGAGGCGCTGACGCGCGTCGACCGCCGCGGCAGATCGGCGATCCCGGCCGCGCGCAGAGCGGTG
>DATIOB010000488.1:0-1736 GCA_035473605.1 Conexibacter sp. | reverse complement strand
TGACGTCTACGCCGCCGGCGAGAGCGAGCGGCTGCTCGGCGCCGCGCTCGCCGCCCGTCGCGACGAAGCCGTGATTGCGACGAAGGCGACCGCGCGCGTCGGTGCGGGTCCCAACGACGTCGGCCAGTCGCGGCCGCACCTGACGCGCGCGCTGGAGGCGAGCCTGCGCCGGCTCGGCACCGACCACGTCGACCTCTACCAACTGCACAGCTTCGATCCGCTGACGCCGCTGGAGGAGACGCTCGGCACGCTCGACGACATGGTGCGGCAGGGCAAGGTCCGCTACGTCGGCTGCTCGAACTTCGCCGCCTGGCAGCTCGCCAGAGCGCTCGGCGTCTCCGCCCTGCGGGGGCTGGAGCGGTTCGTCTCGCTGCAGGCCCACTGGTCGCTCGTCGGTCGCGACGTCGAGCACGAGCTGCTGCCGCTGGTCGAGGACGAGCGGCTCGGACTGCTCGTCTGGAGCCCGCTCTCCAACGGCTTCCTCAGCGGCAAGTACACGCGCGGAAGCGCCGACCCCGACGGCCGTTTCGCGCAGCTCGACTTCCTCCCGCTCGACCGCGAGCGCGGCTACGACGTCGTCGACGTGCTGCTGGAGGTCGCGCGCGAGCACGACGTCAGCGGCGCGCAGGTCGCGCTCGCCTGGCTGCTCGCCAGATCGGCCGTCACGAGCGTGATCGTCGGCGCGCGCCGGCCAGACCAGCTCGCCGACAACCTGCGCGCCGCCGACCTGCGGCTGAGCGCCGAGGAGCTGGAGCGGCTCGACCGCGCCGGCCGCCCGGAGCCGCTCTATCCCGCCTGGCTGCACGCGCAGAACGCGCCCGGGCGCCTGCCCTGACCGCACCATCCCTGTCATGACAGGGGGCAGTGTGGGGCGAACCCTGGGGTGGGTCCCCGCGGCGGTCGGGCGGGGCAGCGGCGATCGTGGAGGCCATGCTCCAGCCTCCGCTCACAACCACCCCGCGACGCCGCTCGGCACGGCCGCTGCGGACCGGTGCGGCGCTGTTCGCCGCCGGCCTGGCGACGCTCGCCTGCGCCGGTCCCGCGAGCGCCGCGACCGAGATGTACGGCGTCGAGGTCGACGCCACCGTCGAGACCTCCTACACCGGCGAGTCGCACTCGACGAGCTTCGAGCACGACTCGGCGCTGGCGACCAGCACCCGCGTCACGGCCGGCTTCCTCGCCGTGATCGACCGCGCCGAGGGCGGCCGCATTCTCGGCGCCACCGGCGAGGACCAGCACACCGCCACCACCAGCGGCTCGATCACGACGCGCGAGCGCGAGTTCGAGCCCGACTACAACGACTGGTGGGAGCGCGGCACCGAGTGCAGCGGCGCCGGCCAGAACAAGAACGACGAGGGCCGCACCTCGCTGCGCTCCGATCCGCTCACGCCGCTCGTCGGCGCGACGCTGATCCTCAACCTCGCCGACACGCTGCTCGTCGACGTCACCTGCAGAGACACCGGCCGTCACGGCGGCGCCGGCCCGCGCAGCTTCACGCTCACCAGCCCGATCCCCGAGGACGAGTTCTCCGAGCCGTTTGGCCCGCTGGCGGTCAGCTTCGACCTGCCGGAGGAGGCGACGCGCGCCGGCAAGGTCATCCAGCTGTTCGAGGGTCCGGCGCAGGGCCACGCCGCCTACTGCCCCCAGACGCTCGACGAGCAGCCGCACCGCAAGAGCTGCACGGTCAGATTCCGCGGCACGATCACCATGACGAAGGTCTCGAAGGGGGAGCCGGC
>DATIOB010000487.1:0-7222 GCA_035473605.1 Conexibacter sp. | reverse complement strand
CCGCCGCCGCGCGTCAGCCGATCGTCAGCAGGAAGTTGCCGGCGCCGTCGGCGCGCAGGCTGTCGCCCGGCGGGATCACGATCGTCGAGGTCTCGCTGTCGAGGATCGCGGGGCCGGCGACGATCGCGCCCGCCGGCAGCGCCCCCGCCGCGAAGACCGGCGTCTCGACCGAGCCGGCGCCGACGTCGAAGACGGCGGTGCGGAAGCCGCGCCGGGCGACCTCGGGATCGGCCGGCGCGAGCGCGCCGAAGGTCTCCTGCACGTCGGTGCGCCGCGGCGCGATCGCCGACAGCCGCCACTGCAGGAACTCCACCGGCCGCTCCGGCATGTCGTAGGAGAAGCGGGCGCTGTGGGCGGCGTCGAAGCCCGAGCGCAGCGCCGCGAGCGCGCGCGGCTCCAGGTCGTCGTCGGAGACGGGGACGATCAGCGTGTGGACCTGGCCCTCGTAGCGCGCGTCGACCGACAGCTCGAAGCGGGCGCCGGCCGGGTCGAGGCCGCTGCTGCGCAGGTCGGCGTCGGCGCGCTCGCGCAGGCGCGCGTAGCCGGCCGCGACGGCCTCGCGCTGCGGCGTCTCGCTGCTGGCGTGCAGCGCGAAGGAGTAGTCGTGGCGAACGTCGGTGACGGTCATCCCGAACGACGACAGGCCGCCGGCCTCGGCCGGGATCAGCACCTCCGCGATCCCGAGATGACGCGCCAGCCGCGCGGCGTGCAGCGGCCCCGCGCCGCCGCCGGCGACCAGCAGGAAGGAGCGCGGGTCGATCCCGCGCTCGATCGAGACGGCGCGCATCGCGCCGGCCATGTCCTGCTCGACGACGCGCAGCACACCGAAGGCGGCGGCGGTCGGCGAGAGGCCGAGCGGCTCGCCGACCGCGCGCACGATCGCCGCCTCCGCCAGCTCGCGCGAGAGCGCCTTGCGACCGCCCAGCAGCGTCTCGGGCAGGTAGCCGAGCACGAGGTTGGCGTCGGTCACGGTCGGCCGCGTGCCGCCGTTGTCGTAGGCGGCCGGGCCGGGCATCGAGCCGGCCGAGTCGGGCCCGACGCGCAGCGCGCCGCCGGTGTCGACCCACGCCAGCGAGCCGCCGCCGGAGCCGATCGAGTGGAGGTCGACGCCGGGCACGCCGATCGGCTGGTGGTCGATCTCCAGCCCGCGCGCGATCGGGACGCGCCCGCGCTGGACGAGCGTCACGTCGAACGAGGTGCCGCCCATGTCGATCGTGATCACCTCGCGCGCCGCCGTCTCGCCGACGCGGCGGGCGGTGTGGCGCGCGGCGACCGGCGCGGCCGCCGGGCCGGAGTGGGTCAGCGCGACGGGCACCTTCAGGCACTGCGCGACGCTCGCGCAGCCGCCGTTGATCTGCATCACCAGCAGCGCGGAGCCGAGCCCCTCCTGCGCCAGCCACCGCTCCAGCTCTCCGAGGTAGGTCGCGGTCGCCGGATAGACGTAGGCCGACAGCGCCGTCGCCGAGGTGCGGACCCACTCGCCGGTCTCCGGCAGCACGTCGCTCGAGAGCAGCACCGGGACGTCCGGCAGCTCCTCGGCCAGCAGCTCGCGCACGCGCCGCTCGTGCGCCGGCTGCGCGTGCGACCACATCAGCGCGACCGCGACGGCGGCGACGCCGTGCTCGCGCAGCGTCGCGGCCGCGCTGCGGACCGAGGCGTCGTCGAGCGGAAGCTCGACCGTGCCGTCGCGCAGGACGCGCTCGCGCACGCCGAGGCGCAGGTGGCGGTCGACGACGGCGGCCGGCCGCGGCAGCCGCACGTTGTAGCGGTCGCTCTTGAAGGCGTCGCGGAAGTGCAGGACGTCGCGGAAGCCCTCGGTCGCGACGAGGCCGATCGTCGGCCCGTTGCGCTCGATCAGCATGTTCGTCGCGATCGTCGAGCCGTGCACGAAGACGCCGACCTCCCCCAGCAGCTCGCCGAGCGTGCGCCCCAGCTCGCCGGCGATCGCCTGCAGGCCGCGCTTGATCGCGTCGGCGTAGCGGCCGTGGGTCGTGTCCTCCTTCCACACCAGCAGCGTGCGGCCGCCGTCGTCGACGACGGTGAGGTCGGTGAAGGTGCCGCCGATGTCGACACCGATGCGCAAGGCCATGTCCTGTTCGCTTCCGATGGGGGGTCAGACCGTCGCCGGCGCGACGGTCGCGGGTGCGGCGGCGGCGGGCGCCGCGCTCGCGGGGGCGGCGGTGGCGATCGAGACGGGCGCCCCGTCGCGCACGACGCGGTCCTGCGGCCCGGCCGCGCGCTCGGCCCAGGTGCTCGCGACCGGGGCCGCCGGCACGACGGCCTCCCAGCCGGCCGGCCGCGCGGCGGCCAGGCGCTCGCGCAGGGCGGCGGTCGCGGCCGCGTCGACGCGTCCGTCGCGGTCGACGACGACGCCGTAGACGTCGGTCGTCCGCGCGTAGCCGATCAGCTCGTCACGCAGGTCGGCGGCGACGCTGCGGGGGTCGCGCCGCAGCGGGTCGCCGTAGCCGCCGCCGCCGCTGGAGACGCCGGTCCACGTCTGCCCCTGCGACAGCTTCGTCGTGTAGACCGAGGCGAAGTAGGTGCGGCTGCCGTCGGTCTCCTGGACAAACGATCCGCCCTGCCCGCCGGCGGTCCCGCCGAGCACCCCGTGGGGCGCGTTGTCGAGCCCGTCGGAGGGGTTGAAGACGTCGATCGCGCCGCCGGTCGGGCGGAACGCGACGCGGATCCCCGGGCCGCCGTTCCACTCCCCCGCGCCCATCGAGTCGGGCTCGATCTCCCAGTGCGCGAAGACGAGCGGGTGCAGCAGCTCGGTCTCCTCGATCGAGGCGATCTTCAGCCCGCCCTCGGCGGCCGGCGAGGTGATCAGCGGCCAGCCGTCGCAGCCGCGCGCCGCGCCGCCTCCGCCGCCGCCGTTGAGCAGCACGAGGCCCCACGGCTCGGCGTCGCCGTCGGCGCTGCCGTACAGCTCCGGCGCGTTGTTCCAGCGCGCGGTGCCGGCGCGGACGCGCTCGGGCACCGCCTGCACGAGCGCGCGCCAGACGACGTCCTGCAGCACGTCGCCGGGCCAGGTCGTCGCGCCGCCGGTCGAGGCGGGGAAGGTCGCCAGCGCCACGCTGCCCGGCTCGGCGACGACGGTGACCGCGTCGAGGCAGCCCTGGTTGTGCGGGATGTCGGGGTCGATCGCCATGATCAGCGGGATCCGGCCGGCGGCCTCGACGACCGCGCGGCTGGCGTTGAAGCCGCTCTGCGACTGCGCGGCGGTGCCGGCGAAGTCGACGTGGACGCGCTCGCCGGCGATCTCGACCGCGGCCCGCACCGGCACGCTCGTGCGCCCGGCGCCGTCGGCGTCCATCCAACCCTCGGCCTCGTAGCGGCCGTCGGGCATCGCGGCGATCTCGGCGGCGGTGCGGCGGCGGCCGTACTCGATCGCGTGGTCGACGTGCTCGAGCACGCGCTCGACGCCGAGGTCGTCGGCCAGCTCCTGCAGCCGCCGCGCGCCGGTCCAGATCGCGCCGAGCTGCGCCATCAGGTCGCCGAGCAGCAGCTCGCGCCAGCGCAGGTTGCGCAGGTACAGCTCCAGCACGTCCTCGCGCCGTCTGCCGGCGGCGTAGATCTTCGTCGGCGGGACCGCCAGCCCCTCCTGCCAGACGTCGGCCGCCCACGGCGTCGTCGTCGTCGGCAGCGGCGCGCCGATGTCGAGCTGGTGGGCGCGCGCGCACGACCAGAAGAGATGGCGGCCGTCGAGGAAGACCGGGCACAGCACGACGAGGTCGCCGACGTGGGTGTTGCCGCGGTAGGGGTCGTTGCAGAGGATCACGTCGCCGGGCGCGAGGTCGTCTCTGAACGCCGTCGCCGTCTCACTGATCAGCAGGTCCATCGAGCTGGTCTGGATCGGCAGCGCGTCGTGGACGGCGACCTGCCGCGCCTGGACGTCGTAGATGCAGCAGGAGAAGTCGTGGCAGAGGGCGATGATCGGCGTCATCGCCGCCCGGCCGAGCGCGACGGACATCTCGTCCACGACGTTGCGCATGCGGCTCAGGAAGATGCTGAACTCGATCGGGTCAGTGCTGGTCACGGGTGTGAGTCTCGATGGATCGCGGGTGGAGGGCAATCGTGCGCCGCACGAAGCTCGGCGGCGGTCGCCGTGCTCTCGCCGTCAGGCGCTCGCGCTCGGCGCGACGTTGGCGTTGCGGCGCAGCAGGTTGCCGGGGTCGTAGGCGGCCTTCAGCGCCGCCAGCCGCGCCCAGCGCTCCGCGCCGTAGTACTCGAGCAGCCGCTCCGTTCCGAGGCGGCTGACCATGTTCGGGTAGACGCCGCCGCTGACGAGCCCGGCGCCGCGCAGCTCGGTCGAGATCCGCTCGGCCCACGCGATCTGCACCGCGTCGGCGGCCGGGTCGGTCCACTGCGCCAGCGTCGCGACGTCCCAGCCGTCGTCGCGGCAGGCGAAGGCGCCGTCGCCCTCGCGCTCGCCGACCATCGCGCCGGACCACGGGTAGAGGTCGATCACGCTCCAGTCCTCGATCGCGAGCGCGACGTCGTGGATCACGTCGATCGCGGCGTCGGAGAGCGGCACGTGCTCGGCCGCCCAATACTGGCGGATCTCGGGGTAGACGTCGTCCTGGTCGAGGTGCAGGTCGACGTAGGTCGTCTCGGTCACGAGGTCGACGTCGGGCGCGGCGTCGACGCGCAGCTCGCGCAGCTCCGCCTCGGCCGCCTCGCGCGCGCCGAGGTGGGCGGCGAAGACGGTCAGGCAGAGCTGCCCGTGCAGCTGCGCGGGGATCGACGGCGCCGGCTGCGCGCGGCCGTAGAGCGCGAAGAAGTAGAGGTCCGGCGAGCAGGTGCGCGCCAGCTCGCGCAGGCGCCGCAGCACGTCGGGGCCCTTCTCCGCCGCGTAGACGAGGTCGCCGCCGAGCACGGTGCGCGGGACCGGGAAGGCGCGCACCTCCAGCGAGACGGCGATGCCGAAGTTGGGGCCGGCGCCGCGCATCCCCCAGAACAGCTCGGGGTGCTCGTCGGCGCTGACGCGCAGCCGCTCGCCGTCGACGGTGATCACGTCGAGCGAGACGACGTTGTCGCTGGAGAAGCCGTGGCGCGGGCCGAGCCAGCCGATCCCGCCGCCGAGCGTCAGGCCGCTGGCGCCGACGTGGCCGACGACCCCGGTCACCGGCGCCAGGCCGTACGGCTCCGCCTCGACGAGCAGGTCGCGGTTGCGCGCGCCCGGACCGAAGCGGACCGTCTGCGCGACCGGGTCGACGCGCACGCCGTCGAGCGGCCCGAGGTCGATCACGAGCCCGCCGTCGACCGTGCCGTAGCCGGCGACGTGGCGGCCGCCGCCGCGGACGGCCAGCTCCAGCCCGTGCTCGCGCGCGACCGCCAGCGCCGTGACGACGTCGGCGGCGCCGCGGCAGCGCGCGATCGCGGCCGGGCGCGCGTCGATCCGCTTGTTGTAGACCGCCCGCGCCGCGTCGTAGCCGGCGTCGGCGGGCAGCACGACGTCGCCGCGGAAGCGCCGGCCGAAGGTCGAGGCGGTGATCGTGCTCATGCGTGCGGGTCCTCGCGGGTGGGAGACGGGCGACCGTCAGCTTCCCGCACCGCCGCCGCGCCCTCCACCGCGCAGCCCACGAAGGCGGGCGCCGCACTTTGGGCGATCCGCGATGGTCCTCGCGCGGGCGCGACCGTACGGTGGCCTGGACATCGCGCTGTTCGACACCGCCAGAAGGGGACCACCGTCATGGCACACGCATTGGGAATCGACGCAATCGGCGGGTATCAGGCGCCGCCGCCGGGTTCCCATCAGCTGCTGACGCCGCCGGAGCCTGCGCCGCCGTTCCACGATCCCGGCGAGCTGACCAGCTCGTGGGGCGAGCAGTGGGGCGCCTCCGACGAGGTCGGGCGGCTGCGCAAGGTGCTCGTGCGCGCGCCGGGGACGGCGCTGGAGGCGATCCGCCTCGACGGCCACCGGCCCGAGCTGGACGCGCTCGTCGACCCCGACGGCAACTGGTACTGGACCGGCGGCGAGGCGCCCGACCTGGCGCGCTTCGCCGCGCAGCACGCCGGCCTCGTCGCGGCGCTGCGCGCCGAGGGCGTCGAGGTCCACGTCGCCGAGGCGATGCCGTTCCCGTTCACGAAGTCCGGCTACGTGCGCGACCCGCTCGTGACGGTGCGCGGCGGCGCGATCGTCGGCCGGCTGGCGCCGCGGATGCGGCGCGGCGAGGAGGCGAACATCACGCGCGAGGTCGCCGCGCTCGGCCTGCCGATCCTCGCGACGATGGTCGGCGAGGCGACGCTCGAAGGCGGCTCGTTCATGAAGCTGCGCCCCGGCCTCGCCGCGCTCGGCACGTCGGTGCGCTGCAACCGCGCCGGCGCCGAGCAGCTGCGCGAGGTGCTGGCGCGGATCGGCTGGGAGCTGATGGTCGTCGACCTGCCCGGCTTCGTCGTCCACCTCGACATCCACTTCGCGATGGTCGACCGCGACCGCGCGCTCGTCAACGCCGAGGGGCTGCCGTACACCTTCATGGAGGACCTGCGCGCGCTCGGGATCGAGCTGATCTGGGCGCATCCGCAGGAGCCGTGGGCGCTCAACCTGCTGACGCTCTCCCCCGGCCGCGTGCTGACCTCGACGGCGGCGCCGCGGACCGCCGAGCTGCTGCGCGAGCGCGGCGTCGAGGTCGTGACGATCCCGTTCGACGAGGTGCACAAGAACGGCGGCGGGATCCACTGCTCGACGATGGAGCTGCTGCGCGATGACGCCTGAGCGGGCGCCGCTCGCGGTCGACGGCGCGCGCATGGTCGCCGACCTGCGCGAGCTGGCGCGGCTGACCTCCGACGCCGACGGCGGCGCCCAGCGCGTCGCCTGGACGCCGACCTGGACGCGGGCGCGCGCGTGGCTGCGCGAACGGCTCGCCGCCTGCGGCCTGACGCTGGAGCTCGACGCGGCCGGCAACGGCTGGGCGCGACGGCCCGGCCGTCCCGGCACGCCGACGCTGCTGCTCGGCAGCCACCTCGACTCGGTCCCCGACGGCGGCTGGCTCGACGGCGCGCTCGGCGTCGTCGCGGCGCTGGAGCTGCTGCGAGCCGCGACCGCGCAGCAGTGGGAGGAGGCGACGCTGGTGCTGGTCGACTGGGCCGACGAGGAGGGCTCGCGGTTCGGCCACAGCCTGCTCGGATCGAGCGCCGCGACCGGTCTGCTCGACCTCGACGCCGTCGCGCGCCTGCGCGACCGCGACGGGCTCGCCTTCCCGGCGGTCGCCGCGGAGCACGG
>DATIOB010000486.1:0-5732 GCA_035473605.1 Conexibacter sp. | reverse complement strand
CCGCGCTCCGGGCGAGCCGAGGCGGGCCGCGCGGGCCGCGTCTGCGCCGGCGCGGCCGGGTCCTCGTCGAGCGCCGCCGCACCGGCGCGCGCGACGATCGGGTCGAGCCGGTGCTGGAGCAGGAACAGCTCGAGGTCGCGGCGCGCGCGGTCGAGCCGGCCGCCGGTCGCGAACGGGCGCGAGCCGCAGGCGCGCGCGGCGTCGTCGAGCAGCTCGCGCGCGGCGGCCGCGATCGCGTGCCGGGCGAGCGCGGAGGTGCGCGCCAGCTCGGTCGCCGACGGGCTCGGCGACGGCTCGCTGGCCGGCGACGCCGCATCGCCCCGCTCCATCGCGGCCGCCGACTCCGCCACCCACAGCTCGATCGTGGCGCGGGCGGCCAGGATCCGGCCCGCCGCCAGGCCCTCCAGCTCGCCGCGGCGGGGCCGCTCGCGCAGCAGCGCGAGGGCGGCGTCGGCGGCGCTGGCGGCGATCCCGGCCCAGCTCGCGGCGGTGCGCAGCGCGTCGCGGCCGAACCACGGCTGGCGCACCAGCTCGCCGGGGCCGCCGAAGAGGGCCAGCACGGTCGCGTCGTGGAAGACGACGCGATGGCTGACGGAGGCCCGCATCCCCGCGCCGGCGAACCACTGCTCGTCGACCTCGACCTCGCCGGGCCGCGTCAGGTCGACCCAGGCGGCCAGCGGCGGGCCCTCGCCGTCCTCGCCGCGCGCCAGCACGAGCGCCCGCTGCAGCCCGCCGGCGCCGGAGCAGAAGGTCTTGACGCCGCGCAGGCGGAGGTCGCCCGCGGGCGGCGCGGAGGCGTCGCGCGGGGGTGCGGCGACGCCTGCGGACGGGGCGGAGGCGTCGCGCGGGGGTGCGGCGACGCCCTTGCCGCCGCCGCGCACCAGCTGCGCGGGCGGGCCCTCGCCGGGCAGCGGGTCGCCGCCCCAGACGCCGGCGAGCAGGCGCCCGGCCGCGACCAGCTCCAGCTCGCGCCGGCGCAGCTCGCCCTCGCCGTGGACCGCGAGCCGCTCGACCGCGTTGAGGTGGCCGTCGACGATCCGGCCGACGGCGCCGTCGGCCGCCGCGACGGCGCGCACGAGTCCCAGCTCGACCGCGGCCGGCGGCCGCCGCGGGCCGGCGACGGCGTTCCAGCTCAGCGCACCGCAGGCGCGCAGCGCCTCGAACGCCTCGTCGGGGAAGGAGGGGACGTCGGCGCGGTCGCGCGCGTCGGCGCCGGCGGCGATCCGCGCGAGCGCCGCGTCGAGGCCGGGGAGGGCTGCGGCGAGTGCATCCGCACCAGCAGCCGCACCGCCAGAACCCGCACCGGCGGCGCGCGGCGTGACCCCGCTCACCCCACGCTCCCGTCGTCGCCGAGCGGCGCGAGCACGAGTCCGCGGTCGCGGGCGAGGGCGGCGGCGCGGTGGACGAAGGCGACCGTCTCGGCGCAGCCCTCGCGGCGGGCGCCCGGGCCGAGGCCGTCGTGGCAGAGCACGACCGCGCCGTCGTGCAGCCGCGCCGCGGTCGCGTCGAGCATCGCGGCGGCGTCGTCGCCGCGCCAGTCGTGCGTGTCGGCGCTCCAGCCGACGAGCCGGAGCCCGCGCTCGGCGGCCAGCTCGGCCGACCACTCCGCGCGGTCGCCCCACGGCGTCCGCCACAGCCGCGGCCGCACGCCGAGCGCGGAGAGACGGGCGAGCGCGACGTCGGCGTCGGCGGCCGCCCAGGCGCGGTCGCGCGCGGAGTGGCGCACGTGCTCGTCGCAGTGCAGCTCGACGCGATGGCCCTCGGCGACCGCGCGGGCGACGACGGCCGGCTCGGCGGCGGCGCGCGCGCCGATCACGAAGAAGGTCGCGCGCGCCCCCTCGGCGGCGAGCGCGTCGAGCACGCGCGGCGTCCACTGCCGATCGGGGCCGTCGTCAAAAGTCAGCGCGAGCGCGGGCATCGCGCTCCTGCCTACCCTCGCAACGCCCGGCACATGCGGGCTCGCCGCCCGCCCGTCCCGACCGCGAAAGCTCCTGAGAGCGGTGTCAGAGGGCGCACGGAAGCGCCTCGAAAGGTCAAGAGATCGTGAGTGGCGCCGACGAACTGGGTGTGTCGCCCAATGACGGTGCATTCGTGGCAGCCCGCGTGGAGACCGGACTGCCGTCCTCCACGAGCTTCGCGGTCGCGCGGCAGCCGATCCTCGATCGCGCCGGCGCGACGCTCGGCTACGAGCTGCTGTGCCGCCCGGTCGCGGTCGCGGTCGAGGCGCCCGAGGCGGCCACCGCCGCGGTGATCCTGCACGCCTTCGGCGACGTCGGGCTGGAGAGCTTCGTCGGCAGCGCGCGGGCGTTCGTCAACGTGACGCGCAGATTCCTGCTGGAGCAGCGGCCGCTGCCGCTGCCGCCCCAGCGCGTCGTGCTGGAGCTGCTGGAGGGCCAGGAGGTCGACGACGCGCTGCTGGAGGCCCTGCGCGAGGTCGCCGCGGCCGGCTTCAAGATCGCGCTCGACGACTTCGTGCTGGCGCCCGAGCGCTACCCGCTCGTCGAGCTGGCGACCTACGTCAAGCTCGACGTGCGCGAGCACAGCCCCGTCGCGCTGGCGCGCAACGCCGCGCTGCTGAAGGCGCGCGGCGTCGAGCTGATCGCCGAGAAGGTCGAGGACGCCGAGGAGCACCGCCGCTGCATGCAGCTCGGCTTCGACGCCTTCCAGGGCTACTTCTACGAGCGTC
The DNA here is from genome assembly GCA_035473605.1 of Conexibacter sp. Lineage (GTDB taxonomy): Bacteria > Actinomycetota > Thermoleophilia > Solirubrobacterales > Solirubrobacteraceae > Conexibacter. The sequence continues at coordinate 3,046 of DATIOB010000486.1, read as the reverse complement.
CCGAGACGTGGCGGGGCCACTCGATCCCGACGGCGCAGCTGACGACGCTGTGCGAGCTGGCCGCGACCGACAGCGACGTCTCGCTTCACCGGCTGGAGCGGATCGTGCGCCGCGACGCCGGCATCGGCCACCGCCTGCTGCGCTTCGCCAACTCCGCGCTCGTCTCGCCGCAGGACCCGATCCGCTCCCTGCGCCAGGCGCTCGCGCTGCTGGGGACCGCGCAGGTGCGCCGCTGGGCGCTGCTGTTCGGGATCGCCGGCGTCCCGGACGTCCCGCACGTGCTGCTGGAGACCGCGCGCGTGCGCGCCGGCGCCGCCGAGGCGCTGGCGGCGACCGTCTCCGGGGCCGATCCCGACCGTGCCTTCATCGTCGGCCTCTTCTCGGTCCTCGACGCGATCACCGCGACGCCGATGCCGGAGCTGCTCGCCGACCTGCGGCTGCACCCGGCGATCACCGGCGCGCTGCTGACCGGCGCGGGCCCGGAGGGGCAGCTGCTGGCGGCGCTGGTCGCCTTCGAGCACGGCACGCCGCCCGCGGCCGACAGCCCGGTCGACGACGAGCAGGTCGCGCTCGCCTACCGCGAGCAGGTCGCCGATCCGTCGGCGCGCCTGCGCTTCGGCTGAGCGGCGCAGCGGCCGTCCGCCCCCAGCGCGCCCCGCCCGCGCGGCGCACCGCCCGGCGCACCCGCCGCGCAGCCGCCCGCTCAGGCCGCAGCCGACGGCGCCGCGACCGCGGTGCGGTCGCGGCCGTCGCGCTTGGCGCGGTAGAGCGCGGCGTCGGCCTGCGCCAGCAGCGCCTCGCGCGTCATCCCGCGCTCCCACACCGCGACGCCGGCGGAGAAGGTCTGCTCGTGCGGGACGCCGTCGCGCAGCTGCTCCACGAGCGCACACGCTCTGGCGGCGTCGCAGCCCGGCAGCAGCAGGCAGAACTCCTCGCCGCCCCAGCGCGCGAGCGCGTCGGTGACGCGCAGCCGCCGCGTCCAGTTGCGGCTGACGGCGGCCAGCAGCGCGTCGCCGGCCGGATGGCCGTAGGCGTCGTTGAACGCCTTGAAGTGGTCGAGGTCGATCATCGCAAGCGTCAGCGGCCCGCCGCCGCGCTGGGCGCTGGCCAGCTCGCGCGCGTACGTCTCCTCCAGCGCGCGGCGGTTCGGCAGCCCGGTCAGCGGGTCGGTCCGCACCAGCCGCTCCAGCTCGGCGTGCGCGGCGTGCAGCTGCTCGCTGCGCTCGCGCAGCGCGTTGTCGGCGGCGTTGCGCTCGGTCACGTCGCGCATCGTGTTGAGGAAGGCGATCGGGCCGCCGCCCTCCTCGGGGACCGGCACGGCCGCGACCTCGGCGGTGAAGCGGCTGCCGTCGGCGCGCTGGAAGACCGCCTCGAAGCTGCCGCCGCGGTCGGCCCGCACTCTTCTGCGCAGCGCCTGCATCTGCTCGAGGTGGTCGGGCGGCCAGAAGGGGAAGGGGACGCGCGCGCCGACGAGCTGCTCGCGCGTGAAGCCGGTCAGCTCGCAGAGCGCGGGGTTGACGTCGATGATCGTGCCGTCGCGCGTCAGCGCGAAGCCCTCGCGCATCGCGCCGAGGATCGCGGCCGAGCGGTCGTGCGCGATCTTCAGCCGCTCGGCGCCGGCGCGCTCGCGCGCCAGCAGCTCCTGCACGACGACGCCGACGATCCCGGCGCACAGCAGCGTCAGCGGCGCGCTGCGCCAGCCGGTCGGCGGATAGTCGGGCGCGCCGATCGCGACGAGCGGGATCGCGAAGGCGAGCGCCGCGGCGACCAGCACGCGCCACAGCTGCGCGCGGCTGCCGTAGAGCGCGACCCACAGCACCGGCACGATCACGAGCACGCCGTAGCCGCCGCGAGCGCCGCCGGTGCCGCCGCGCAGCAGCGCGATCGCGACGAGCGCGAGGATCGCCCCGTCGGCGTAGTCGCCGTCGGTGAGGCGGGGCGCCAGCAGCGCGACGCCGCCGAGCGCGCACGACAGCGCGAAGGCGGCGGCGACCATCGCCCAGTCGACGTCGACCCCGCCGCTGACCGGCACGAGCGCGAAGGCGACGACGCCGCAGAGCGCGAACGGCGCCAGCCGCAGGGCGGCGAGCGCGGTCGTGACGTGCGCGCCGGGCAGCGGTTGGAGCATGCGAGGGCTCACTCTTGGTGAATCGACGCTCCGGCGAAGGGCTTTAGCGGTGGGCGCCGGACCGGCGCGTCAGCGAGCGGTCCCGTGGCGCATGCCGTCCATCAGCAGCCCGAGCAGCCGCAGAGCGTTCTCGCGCCAGGCGTCGTCGTCGGGGATCGACCAGATCGCGCTCGTGGCGCGCATCAGGTCCTCGGGGCCGAGGTCGGTCCGCAGCGTGCCGTCGGCGGCGCCGGCGTCGAGCAGCCGCGTGATCGTCGCGAGCAGCTCGCCCTTCGTCTCGGCGAAGACGTCGGCGCCGGAGGCGACGATCGCGCGCAGCGCGCCGACCATCCCGCGCTTGGCGACGGTGTAGTCGACGAACCGCTCCATCCAGGCGGCGAGCGCGGCGTCGGCCGGACCGCTGCGCAGCAGCTCGTCGGCGGCCTCGCCGAGGCGCGTGACCTCGTTGCGGTAGGCCGCCTCGACGAGCGCCTCCTTCGTCGGGAAGTGGCGGTAGAGCGTGCCGATCCCGACGCCGGCCGCGCGCGCGACCGCCTCCAGCGAGACGCCGGTGCCGGAGGCGGCGAACAGCGTCGTCGCCGCGTCGATCAGCTTGTCGCGGTTGCGCTGCGCGTCGGCGCGCATCGTCCTGGGCGGTCTGGTGGCGGTCATCGGGATTAAACGGAGGGAGCCTCCGGTAGTGCTAGGCTCGATACCAAGCGGAGGAATCCTCCGTTTTGAGTCTAGTGGTGTGAGCGGCACGCTCACCCCACACGTCACAAGGAGCGATGCGCATGCCGCCGACAGCGAAGGTCTGGTTCATCACGGGGACGTCGAAGGGCTTCGGCCGCATCTGGGCGACCGCGGCGCTGGAGCGCGGCGACAAGGTCGTCGCGACCGCCCGCAACGCCTTCACGCTCTCCGACCTCGTCGAGCAGT
>DATIOB010000485.1:0-3711 GCA_035473605.1 Conexibacter sp. | reverse complement strand
GAAGACGATCACGGCGACGAGCGTCAGCCCGGCGTGCGGCATCCAGCCGGCCTCGTTGCGCAGGCAGAAGCCGCCGAGCGCCAGCACGCAGGCGGCGGCGAACGGGGCGCGGCGGCGCAGCAGCAGCAGCGGCAGCACGATCAGCACGACCCCGCTGATCCAGCCGCCGGCGCCCCTGCCGCGGTCGATCTGCTCGACCGCGAGCGCGCCGAGCGCGAGCCCGGCGATCAGCGCGTCGACGGCGCGCGCCGGCAGCGCCGACGGCTCGGAGGGGGCGGCGCTCGTCGCGTCGCTGAGCGGCAGCGCGACCTCGACGCGCCAGCCGCGCAGCCCGCGGCGGGTGCGCAGGGTGCCGCCGTGCAGCCGTGCGCGCTCCTGCGCGGAGGCGAGCCGCGCGGGGTCGCGCAGCGGCGCGGGCCGCCGGCCGCGGCCGCACAGCGCGACGGCGACGCCGTCCGCTCGCCGCCGCACGGCGACGACCGCCTCACCGCCGTCGCCGGGACCGGAGAGCAGCTCCTCGAGGATGCGGCCGGCGGCCAGCTCGGCCGGGGCGCGGCCGGCGACGCGCTCCAGCGCTGGCCCGCGCTCGGCCAGCGCGACGCTCCAGCCGCGCTCGCGCGCTGCGGCGACGGCGAGCGCCGGCGACGAACGGACGGGCGGCGCGGAGGCCATCGCGGCCGCCACCGGCCCGCCGCCGCCGCGCTGAGCAGCACCGCCCTCCGCACGCAGCACGTGCAGCAGCCGCCGCAGCTCGTCGAGCGCGGCCGTCGTCGTGCGCGAGATCGCGCCGAGCGCGCTCAGCGCACGCTGCTCGTCGCCGCCGAGCTGGCTGCGCGCCTCGTGCGCGAGGCGCGCGATCGCGGACAGGTCGCGCGTGACGATCGCGTGCAGCTCGCGCGCGATCCGCCGCCGCTCCGCCTCGACGTCGCGCCGCAGCCGCCGCGCGTGGGCCGCGCCGGAGCTGGTCGCGAGCGCCGCCGCGTGCTCGGCCTCCTCGCGCCGCGTCCGCACCGCCCAGCCGGCGCTGAGCGCCAGCAGCAGCATCACGACGAAGACGATCACGTCGTGGAGCGTCGCGGCGACCTCCTGCTCGCTGAGCGCGAACAGCGGCGGCATCGCCACCAAGGTGACCGCGACGACGATGACCGCTCGGCGACGTGGACGACCGTACGCAGCGACGGCGAAGAGACCGACGCCCATGCCCGGGAGCGGCGTCACGGCCGTGTACGGCAGGAACGTCACCAGTCCGTCGAGCACCAGCACGGCGGAGGCCCACGCGAGCACGAGGAACGGCCAGCGATGACGGACCGCCAGCGGCACGGTCGCCAGCAGCGCGAACGTCAGCCGCTCCCAGGCCGGCCAGCCGCTCGGGATCAGCAGCGCTTCGAGGACGGCCCACGCGAGCAGGCCGGCCGTGAACGCGATCTCCAGCCGAGACCCGAGCAGGCGGCGCACCCGCGGACCGTAGCGAGCGCATGCGGCCGTCCACACGCCGGCGGACGAGGGCGAGGGAACCCCCTCACAGGCCCCCGATCCAGGACGCGCCCGGGTCAGGCGCGCACGCGCACCAGCCGCACGCCGCGGCCCGGCACGAGCGTGACGCCGGTCGCGCGCACCGGCTCCGGCCGCCGGCTCGCGAGCCGCAGGTCGGCGCGCGCGAGCACGCGCAGGATCGTCGCCAGCTCGAACTGCGCGAAGCTCGCGCCGATGCAGCGGCGCACGCCGCCGCCGAACGGCAGCCACGCGTACGACGGGACGTCGCCGTCGAGGAAGCGCTCGGGCCGGAACTCGCCGGGGGAGGGGTAGAGGTCGGCGCGGTGGTGGGTCAGCACGATCGAGGCGATCAGGCCGGCGCCGGCCGGCACGTCGTGGTCGCCGATCCGCACCGGCTCGGTCACGACGCGGCCGACGAACGGCACGACCGGCCGGATCCGGAGGATCTCCTGGCAGACCGCGTTGACGTAGTCGTCGTCGCCGTGCGGTCCGGCGGCGCGCATGCGCGCGAGCGCGGCGGGGTTGCGCAGCAGCAGGTCGAGCGCCCACGACAGCGCGGTCGCGGTCGTCTCGTGGCCGGCCATCACGAGCGTCATCAGCTCGTCGCGCAGCTCCTCGTCGCCCATCGCGCTGCCGTCCTCGTGCGTCGCCTGGACGAGCATCGAGAGGATGTCGCGGCGCTCGTCGAGCTGCTCGCCGGGGACGCGGCGGCGGTCGGCGATCTCCGCCAGCAGCAGCGCGTCGACGGCGTCGCGGCGCAGCTCGAAGGTCTCGCGCAGCCGCAGCGGACCGAAGTTGCGCTGCGCGATCGGCCCCCAGAAGACGACGTGCCGGCTCGACTCGACCAGCGGCGGCAGCAGCCGGCGGAGGTCGTCCTTGCGGGCGGCGTCGGTGATCCCGAAGACGACGTCGAGGATCACCTCGAGCGTCAGCGCCTGCATCCGCTCGTCGAGCCGGAAGGGGCGGCCGAGCGGCCAGCCGGCGACCTCGCGCTCGGCGAGGTCGCGGATCAGCTCGCCGTAGGCGCGCAGCCGTTCGCCGTGAAACGGCGGCAGCAGCAGCTTGCGCTGCTGCATGTGCGGCGCGCGGTCGAGCGTCAGCAGCGACCAGCGCCCGAGGACGGCGCCGAGCGGCGCGTTCGAGAGGCCGGCGTGGAAGACGTCGGGCTTGCCGGTCACGACCTGTCTGACCAGCTCGGGCGAGCTGAAGACGATCCCGGCGCCCATCCCGGGGAAGCGCATCGTGAACGGCTCGCCGTAGCGGCGGTGGAGCCGCAGCGCGGAGCCGATCGGGTCGCGCGCCACGCGCACCGCCTGCAGCAGCGGCGGCAGCGGCGAGCCGGGCGGGAGCGACGAATGCGGCGGCGCGGGTGGAGCGGAAATCGTCGGGTCGATCGTCGTCGTGCTCATCGCACACCTCCGGAACGCGGGCGTACCGGTGATCATGCCCGTTCGCGCGCCGCGCCGCGCCGCCAAGTTGGCCGGCCAGCCAAGGACGCGGGGAAACCCGCCACCGGCGGCGCGCGCCCCGCAGCGCGCGCCGCCGGCCCCGCTGCCCGTCCCTCAGACGATCTCGCGCAGCCGCCCGCTCGCGACGTCGAGCACGAAGCCGCGCACGAGCCCGCGGTCGAGCAGGAAGGGGTTGGCCTCGATCCGCGCGATCGACTGCCGCACGTCGGCGTCGACGTCGGCGAACGCCTCCGCCGACCAGCTCGGCTTGATGCCGGTCTCGCGGCGGATCTCGTCGCGGAAGCCGTCGTCGTCGAACGTGTGCAGCTCGCAATCGGTGTGGTGGATCAGGACGACCTCCTCCGTGCCGAGCTTGCGCTGCGAGATCGCCAGCGAGCGGATCATGTCGTCGGTCACGACGCCGCCCGCGTTGCGCAGCACGTGCACGTCGCCGGGCGCCAGTCCGAGCAGCGCGGCCGGATCGATCCGCGGATCCATGCAGGTGACGACCGCGACCTTCCGGCGCGGCGCCGCGCCGAGGTCGTTGCGGGCGTGGTCGGAGGCCCGCTCCTCGGCAATGCGCAGCAGCTCGTCGGTGACGCTCAATGCGACCTCCACGTCGCTCGGTGGCGTCACGCAAAATAGAAGAAAACCGCCTGGCTTACCTGAGTTTGATCGGCAAGCGCGCGCGAGCGCGCGACGCACGCGCACACGCGCGCGCGAGCGCCCACCCGCCCCACGCGGCCGACATGTATGCCGCACCGGCGAG
>DATIOB010000484.1:0-3146 GCA_035473605.1 Conexibacter sp. | reverse complement strand
GCCTCGCGCGGCTGGAGCGCGACGTCGCGGAGCTGCGCGGTGGCGGCGAGCGGATCGCCCAGCTCGAACGCGAGCTGGCGGAGGTGCGCGAGCAGCTCGCGGGCCTGCAGGAGGCGCTCGGCGGCTGAGCCGGGCGCGGCGAGGACAGCGAGCGCCGAGGCGCCCCAGACCGGCGCCGGCCACCTCGGCTGGGCGCCGATGCCCGCCGCGTGCGGGGATCGATCGCTAGCCTGCTGGCGTGGCCGACCGTCCCATCAGAAGAGCGAGACCGGCGCGCCGGGCGCTTCCGCACAGCCCGCCGCGACCGCCGGTGCGCCCGCGCAGACCGCAGCCGACCTCGCCGCGGGCGCGGATCATCGCGCTCTCCGCGCTCGGCCTGGGCGTCGTCGTGATCCTCGCGCTGACGGCGGTCGTGCTGATCACCGGCGGCCGCGACGACACGCCGACCAACCGCCTCGACGCCTTCCTCGCCGCCTGGGCCAGAGGCGACGACGCGACCGCGGCGAGAACGACCGACGCGCCCGCCAACGCCGCCGCCGGCCTCAGAGCCAACCGCGCCGGGCTCGACGGCGCCAGATTGAGAGCGGAGCGCGTCGGCGACGTCAGCGAGCAGGGCGACCGCGCGACGGCCAGAGTGCGACTGACGTGGGACGTGCCGGTGCTCGGCGACTTCTCCTACACGACGACGGTCAAGCTGCGCGACGACTCGAGAGACGGCTGGGTCGTCGACTGGGCGCCGACGGTCGTGCATCCGCAGCTGAGATCGGGCACGCGCCTCGGCACCGTCCGCACCGCGCAGGGGCGCGGCAGACTGCTCGACCGCAACGGCTTCGCGCTCGTCGAGGAGCGCCCGGTCAAGCGCGTCGGCGTGGTCGCCGGCGAGATCAGCGACCCGGCCGCGACCGCGCAGGCGATCGCCGACGCCGTCGAGATCGACCCGAGACCGTTCCAGCGTGCGATCGAGAACGGCGGCAGAGCGCAGTTCGTCGAGGCGATCTCGCTGCGCCCGGAGGACTACGCGCCGCTGGAGGCCGAGATCGTCGCGATCCCCGGCGCGAGAGTGCTCGACGCGACCGCGCAGCTGGCGCCGGCACGCGGCTTCGGCCGTGCGCTGCTCGGCGACGTGCGCGAGCTGTCGGCTGAGCAGCTGAGAAGACTCGGCCCGGCCTACGCCGTCGGCGACGCCGGCGGCCAGTGGGGGCTGGAGGCGGCCTTCGAGAGAGAGCTGGCCGGCACCGCCAGCCGCGCGATCGTGATCCGGGGCAGAGACGGCAGCCCGCAGGAGACGTTGAAGAGAGCGAGCGGCGAGAGAGCGACCGACGTGAGCACGACGCTCGACGCCGACGTGCAGGCCGCGGCCGAGCAGGCGCTCGACGAGGCGCTCGGCGACGACGAGGAGAAGAGAGCGGCGCTGGTCGCGGTGCAGCCGAGCAGCGGCGACATCCTCGCGGCCGCCAACCGGCCGATCGACGACTCCTTCAACCGCGCCTTCGACGGCCAGTACCCACCGGGATCGACCTTCAAGGTCGTCACCACCGACGCGCTGCTGAGCGCCGGGATCGTCAGACCGGACACGACCGTCGACTGCCCGACGACGATCGACGTCGGCGGCCGCCAGTTCAAGAACTTCGAGGGCGGCGGCGGTGGCGAGGAGCCGTTCGCCGACGCCTTCGCCGAGTCGTGCAACACCGCCTTCGTCGGCCTCGCTTCGAGACTCAGCGAGGGTGCGCTGCCGGAGGCCGGCAGAGCGTTCGGCCTCGGCGCCAGATTCGACCTGCCGGTGCCGGCCTACGGCGGCCAGGTGCCGGAGCCGAGAGACCTCACCGCGACCGCCGCGGCGATGATCGGGCAGGACAAGATCCTCGCCAGCCCGCTCGGCATGGCGGGCGTGATCGCGACCGTCGCCGACGGCTCCTGGCGCCCGCCGCGGCTGGCCGCCGACGACCCGAGAGTCGATGGCACGCCGCTCGACGCGGAGATCACCGAGCAGCTGCGCGACCTCACGCGCCAGGTCGTCACCTCCGGCACCGGGACGGCGCTCGTCTACCTCTCCGGCGAGCCGCACGGCAAGAGCGGCACGGCCGAGTACGGCAGCGGCGATCCACCGCCGACTCACGCCTGGTTCATCGCCTACCGCGACGACGTCGCGGTCGCCGTGCTGGTCGAGGACGGCGTCGCCGGCGGCGAGGTCGCGGCGCCGATCGCCAACGACTTCTTCGAGAACCTCGACGCCGGCGTGGGCGTCGAGTCGCTGGTCGACAGCACGTCGACCGACACGACCGGCTAGCCCGCGACCCTCGCCTGCGCGCCCGGCGACGCAGCCGCGTCGCGGTCGCCGACCCTCGCCGCCCGCTCCAGCAGCGCGCGGATCGTCAGGTGGCGGCTGAAGCGGCCGGCGGGGTCGAGCAGCATGATCGGGTCATGGCGGGTGTCGGGCGGGCGCGCCATCGCACGCGCGGCCAGCTCGCGCCACGGCGTCGCCTCGCTGAGCGCCAGGCAGTGGCGGTCGGCGACGCTCAGCAGCGGCCGCTGACCGTAGAGCGCGAAGCCGAAGCGGTGGCCGAGCCGCGTCAGCAGCCGGCGGCGCGTGACGAGACCGAGCACCCGCCGGTCGTCGTCGAGCACGACGAGCGCCTCCAGCAGCGGCTCGGCGGCGAAGCGCGCGTGCGCCTGCTCGGTCGTCGCGCCGGGCGCGACCGCCACGACCTCGCGCTCCCCCGCCAGCGCGGCCGCGGGCGCCCCCGCCGCGACGCCGGCGCGAGCGTCCGGTACCAGCGCGAACGCCAGCGGCGGCCACGGCGCGGCCGGCCGCGCGAGCAGGTAGCCCTGCGCGAACGGCACGCCGAGCCGCCGCAGCACCGCCAGCTCGCCGTCGGTCTCGACCCCCTCGGCGACGATGTGCGAGCCGGCGTGCTCGGCGTAGCGCAGCAGCGCGTCGACGAGCGCGGCGCGCTTGGGATCGCGGTCGATCCCGTGGATCAGCGCGCGGTCGAGCTTGAGGTAGGCGGGATGGAGATCGATCGCGTGGCGCAGGCCTGCGTAGCCGGCGCCCATGTCGTCGACGGCGAGCCGCATGCCGCGGTCCAGCAGCGGGCCGACCGCCTGCCGCAGCGCCGCGTAGTCGCGCACGAGCGCGTCCTCGGTCA
>DATIOB010000483.1:0-7227 GCA_035473605.1 Conexibacter sp. | reverse complement strand
GCGTCACGGTGAGACCGCTGAGCGCGAATCTCGTGTACGAGAGGCCGAAGCCGAACGGGTACTGGGGCGAGTTGTCGACGTCGAGGTACTTCGACGTGTACTTGTTGGCCGGGTCGAACGGCCGGCCGGTCGGCTTCTCGTCGTAGTGGAGCGGGATCTGCCCGGTGTTGCGCGGGAAGGTGACCGGCAGCTTGCCGCCGGGGTTGACCTTGCCCAGCAGCACGTCGGCGACGGCGTTGCCGGCCTCGGTGCCGGGGTACCACGCCTCGAGGATCGCAGGCGCGTGTCTGGCCGCCCACTCGAGCGTCAGCGGCCGGCCGTTCATCAGCACGACGACGTACGGCTTCGCCGTAGCGTGGATCGCTCTCAGCAGCTGCAGCTGTCTGCCGGGCAGGTCGAGCTGGCTGCGCGAGGAGGCCTCGCCGCTCCACGACCACGGCTCGCCGAGCACGACGACGGCCGCCTGCGAGCCGCGCACCGCCGCGACCGCGTTGCCGAAGCCGCCGCTCGATCTGCACTCGGCGTCGCAGCCCTGCGCGTAGCGCACGCCGCGTCTGCCGAGCACCTGCTCGAAGCCGTCGCGGACGGTGACGACGTCGTCCTCCTTGCCGTCGCCGATCCAGGTGCCCATCATGTCGACCTGCGAGTCGGCGAGCGGCCCGACGACCGCGACCTTCCGCAGGCTCTTGGCCAGCGGCAGCGCGCCGCCGTCGTTCTTCAGCAGCACCATCGAGCGACCGGCGATCCGGCGCGCCTCGCGACGGTGCTCGGGATCGCTCAGCACGGCCGCCTCGGCCGCCTCGTCGACGTACGGTCTCGCGAACAGGCCGAGGCGGTACTTGAGCCGCAGCACGTGACGCACGGCCTCGTCGATCGTCGCCTCCGAGAGGCGGCCGTCGGCGACCAGTCTGGCGCCGTTCTCGGCGAACGTTCTCGACACCATCTCGATGTCGGTGCCGGCGTTGAGCGCCAGCTGCGCGGCGTCGGCGTCGTCGGCGGCGACGCCGTGGGCGATCAGCTCTCTGACCGCGGTGTAGTCGGAGATCATCGTGCCGTCGAAGCCCCACTCGTCGCGCAGGACCTCTCTCAGCACGAACGGGTTGGCGGTCGCCGGCACGCCGTTGATCTCGTTGAACGAGGTCATGAAGGTCGCGACGCCGGCGTCGAGCGCGGCTCTGAACGGCGGGAAGTAGAACTCGCGCAGGCGCCGCTCGGAGGTGTCGACGGTGTTGTAGTCGCGGCCGGCCTCGGCACCGCCGTAGGCGACCCAGTGCTTGGCGGTCGCGGCGACGCGGTCGGGTCTGGAGTAGTCGTCGCCCTGGAAGCCGCGCACGCGGGCGGCCGAGAAGACCGAGCCGAGGAAGACGTCCTCGCCGGCGCCCTCGACGATGCGGCCCCAGCGCGGGTCGCGCGTGACGTCGACCATCGGCGCGAAGGTCCAGTGGACGCCGGCGGCGCGCGCCTCGCGCGCCGCGATCGCGGCCGACCGCTCGGCGGCGGCCGGATCCCAGCTGCTCGCCTCTGCGAGCGGCACCGGGAAGACGGTGCGGTAGCCGTGGATCACGTCGAAGCCGAACAGCAGCGGGATTCTCAGCGACGACTCCTCCAGCGCCACTCGCTGCGCAGCGTTGGTGGCGGCGGCGCCGCGGCCGTTGAGCGTCGAGCCGAGGCGGCCCTCGCGCACCATCTGCAACTGGTCTTCTCTGAGTCTGCCGGTCGGGAAGTCGGCGTCGAGCTGTTGCAGCTGACCGAGCTTCTGTTCCAGCGTCATTCTCGACAGCCAGTCGTCGATCTGCGCTTCGATCTCGTCGTTGGGGTCCTGCGCGGTCGCGGGCGGCGAGCTGCCGCGTGGCACCAGCAGCACGGCGAGCGCGATCAGCGCCGCCAAGGCGACGGCGAGCGCGATCCGCACAGGGACGGATACGGGTTGTGACATGGGAGCTCCCCTCCAGGGCTCGCTCCGGTCCCGCGTGTTGGCCTATCCAATCAGCGGCGCGTCAAACCGAGTTCCTGCTCGGCGGCGGCGAGCGCGGCGGCTCGGCGCTCGGGCACGAGGCCGACGCGGGTGCGGCGGTCGAGCAGGTCCTCAGCGGTCAGCGCCAGCTCGTGCGCGACCGCGAAGCGCAGCTCCGCGCGGCAGACCGGGACGCCCGGCGCCAGCGGCGCGAGCGGCTCGGGATCGCCGTCGGCGAGCGCGGCGACGCGCGCCGCCTCGGCGCCGTAGCGGCGCACGAGCGGCGGCGGCAGCTCGCCGGCCGACGGCGCGTCGGCGGCTGCCACGGCGCCGACGAGCGGCAGCGACCGCGTCAGGCAGGGGCCGGCGGTGACGCCGGGGCGCATCACGATCTGGTCGAGCGCGTCCTGCGCCATGCGGCGGGCGGTCGTCAGCTTGCCGCCGACGACGGTCACGACGCCGTCGTGCTCGAGCACCGCGTGGCGGCGCGAGAGGTCGGCGGTCGTCTCGCTCTCGGCGCTCGCCAGCAGCGGCCGCAGGCCGGCGTAGCGGCCGACGACGTCGGCGCTCGTCAGCGGCCGTTGCAGGACGCGGCTGACCGACTGCAGCAGGAAGGTCTCCTCCGCGTCGCTGACCGGCGGGACCTCCGGCACGTCGCCGCCCTCGTACGGCTCGTCGGTGATCCCGATCAGGACGAGGCCGTCGCCACGCGGGACGGCGAAGACGAAGCGCGAGCCTCCGCTGCCGGGGATCGGCGCGCTGATCCCGGCGCGCGGGCCGCCGAGCAGCTCCTCGCGCACGAGCAGATGGGAGCCCTTGCTGGGACGCAGCTCGACGCCGCCGCTGAGCTGTCCGGCCCAGACGCCGGTCGCGTTGACGACGTTGCGGGCGGTCAGCTCGTGGCGTGCGCCGGTGCGCTCGTCGACGATCGTTGCGCCCTCGCGGTGCAGACGCTCGGCGCGCGCGTAGGTGAGGATCCGTGCGCCGCGCGCGGCGGCGGTGCGGGCGACCGCGACCACGAGCCGCGCGTCGTCCTCCAGCTGGCCGTCCCAGTGCAGGATCGCGCCGCGCAGGCCGCGGTCGGTGAGGGCGGGGGCGAGGTGACGCGCCTCCTCGGCGGAGATGCGGCGCGTCGGCGGCAGGCGGCGGCGGCTGGTGCCGGCGGCGGCGCGCATGCGGTCGCCGATGCGGATGCCGGTCTCCAGCTTGGCGCCGGCGGCGCGTCCGACCTCGTCGCCGAGCGGCAGGATCAGCGGCAGCGCGCGCACGAGGTGCGGGGCGTTGACGTCCATCAGCACGGCGCGCTCGGAGGCCGACTCCCATGCCAGCCCGAAGTCGAGGTGCGCGAGGTAGCGCAGGCCGCCGTGGGCCAGCTTGCTGCTCCAGCGGCTGGTGCCGCTGGCGAGGTCGCCGCGCTCGATCAGCGCGACATCGAGCCCGCGCGCGGCGGCGTCGAGCGCGATCCACGTGCCGGTGATGCCGCCGCCGACGACGAGCAGGTCGACTGTTCTGGGACGACCGTCGGCGCCGGTCAGCTCAGCCAGCTCGGCACCCCGCTGCTCCGCGTTGAGCGAATCCGAGGCGTGCCCGGCGGGAACCGATCTGCGACGAAGTGACACCACGTGCCCAACTGTAACATCGGTGTCCAGTCGGCGCGGCGCTTCGCGGGCCGTCCGCGTCGGCTACGATGTCCGTCCCGGCGGCCGCGCGTCGCCCGGGTGTTGGCCGCCGTAGCTCAGCTGGTAGAGCACTTCACTCGTAATGAAGGGGTCAGCGGTTCGAATCCGCTCGGCGGCTCCTCTGCGAAAGCCTCGCTCCTGCGGGGCTTTTTGCGTTGTGGAGGGGGCGCGCTAGGGTGCGAGCGACGTTCCGGATGCGCAGCTGAGGGGGCTGGATGATGAAGCGGTCAGGCTTGATGGTTCGCAGTGGTTGGGCGGGAGCGGCGGCACTCGTCGCAGTCAGCCTGGCACCCGCGGGTGCGGACGCGGCACCGGCGGCGACGTCCGCTCTCTCGCTCGCGCCACGCGTCTCGCCGCTGGTCGTCGGGGCGGTCAGAGTGTCCGACACGACGCTCGACGCGAGACAGCGCTTCGTCGTTCGCGGCACGGTCGTCAACCGCGGCAGAGATGCGCGTCCGGCCCAGCTGCAGCTGACGCTGCGGACCCGCGGCAGACGGCCGACGGTGTACGCGCTCGGCGGCGCGCGGATCGCATCGGTCCAGCCGGGCAGAACGCGCAGATTCGCCGTCAAGGTCTTCGCTCCCGTCGTCAGAGGCGCACCGAGAAGGTTCGTCGTGCGTGTCTGCGTGCGATCCAGACGCGGTGCGCGCGCCGTCTCGTGCGCCGTCGGCGCGCGCAGCGTGCGGGTGGCGACCCACCGCTTCCCGGGGCCGCTGCGCCCGGTGCCGGTCCCGCCCGCACCGGCTCCGCCGAGACCGACCCCGCCCGGTCCGCCGCCGAAGCCGCCGGTGCCGCCCGCCTTCTCGCCCGGGGCGCGCACGGCCGGTGACTCGCTCTTCCCGACGATCGGCAACGGCGGCTACGACGTCCGTCACTACGACCTCGACCTGGCCTACACCGACGTCTTCGCGCGGGTGCTGCGCGGGACGGCGACGATCGACGCGGTCGCGACGCAGAACCTGAGCGAGTTCAGCCTCGACCTTCAGGGACTCGCGGTCGCCTCGGTCTCGGTCGCCGGCAGATCGGCGCCATTCGCGCTCGACTTCACGACGTCGAAGCTGATCGTCACGCCGAGCGCCGGCATCCTCGACGGCACCGCGTTCACGGTCCAGGTCACCTACCGTGGCGTGCCGGAGCCGGTGATCGACCCCGACGGGTCGATGGAGGGCTGGCTGACGAACGTCGACTTCGGCGCGGTCGCGCTCGGCGAGCCGCTCGGCTCCCAGGGTTGGTTCCCCGTCAACAACGTCCCGACGGACAAGGCGACCTATGACATCTCCGTGACCGCGCCGAGAGGGTTCGAGGCGGTCGCCAACGGCGTGCTCGCCGGCACGACCGCGAACCCCGACGGCACGACGACCTACGACTGGGCCTCCGACGACCTGATGGCGCCCTATCTGGCGACCGTCTCGATCGGCAGATTCGACACGTCGGGCTCCGATCTCAGCGACCCGCAGCGGCCGCTCTACATCTACGTCGACGAGTCGTTCACGAGACCGGAGATCGTCGCCGACCAGCAGCGCGTGCCGGCGATCCTCGACTGGTACGCCGCCTACTACGGCGTGCCGTATCCCTTCGACGCCGCCGGCGCGGTCGTCCCGCGCGTGGGGGAGAGCGTCGGCTACGTGCTCGAGACGCAGACGAAGCCGACCTATCCGTTGGCTGATCCCGACGACACCGGCGTCGGCATGGCGACGATCGCCCACGAGAACGCCCACCAGTGGTTCGGCAACCTCGTCACGCTCGCGCGCTGGCGCGACATCTGGCTCAACGAGGGGATCACCGAGTTCTCCTCGTGGCTGTGGGCGGAGGACGTCGAGGGCGAGGCGGCGCCGGCTGCGATCTTCGACGACATCTACAACGGCGCGATCGGGGAGTTCTGGCTCGTCCCGCCGGCCGACCCGCCGACCGCGGGCGACATCTTCGCCTACGAGGCGATGTACCTGCGCGGCGCGATGACGGCGACGGCGATCCGCGAGATCTTCATCGCGACGCCGGGGCTCGGCGAGCCGGCCTTCAGAGCGATGATGAGATCGTGGCTGACCGACCACGCCGGCGGCAACGTCACGACCGAGCAGTTCATCGCGCTGGTGAAGGCGACCGATCCGACGCGCGCCGCCCGTTGGGACCAGTTCTTCGGACAGTGGCTCTACACCAGCTACACGGGCGACCCGACGCAGCCGGGCAACAAGCCCGACATCACGCCGGCGAGCTTCTGACTCAGACCGCTTCCCAGCCCACCGTGAACGAGGTCTCGACGACCTCGCCGGGGTGGAGCTGGGAGACGGCGCCGGCCGCGAGCGCGTCGGGGGTCGAGCGGCCGGGCATCGTGGAGAACTCGATCGCGAAGGTGTCGGCGGCGCCCCAGAACGGGAAGCCGTCGCCGGCGCCGAAGTTCTGCCACAGCAGCGCGTAGGGGAAGCGCTCGCGGTCGAAGTCGATCCGCAGCGCTCGGCCGGCTGGGCCGGCGTTCGGCGCGATCAGGCGGAAGCTGCCGCTGCCCATCGTCAGGCAGGCGTGGTCGTGGCGGCCGTCGGCGTCGGCGGGCAGTTGGGAGAGGTCGAACGTCGTGGTCGGATGCGGGGCGCCGTCGCCGCCCGCGGGCGGCGCGGGGCTCGTCTCGCGCGCGGCCGCGTGCGGCCAGTTGAAGTCGCCGAAGGCGAGCGTCGCGTGCTCGGGCTGGAACCACGGGTCGGGCACCGTCGCGGCGGACGCCTCCAGCTCGATCCGGCCGCCGGCGAAGGTCGCGCGCGAGAAGCAGGGGTGGTGGCCCCACGTGTACGGCGCGGGCGCGACGCCGACGTTCTCGATCCGCTCGGCGACGTGCAGGCGCGCGCCGTCGAGCGTCAGCCGGCGGGTCAGCGTCAGCGGCCGGCGCACGCAGGCGACGCGCGCCTCGACGTGGTCCTCGGCGCTCGACACGACCTCCCACGGCAGCCGCACGACCTCGCCGTGGACGAGCGAGGCGGGGTCGCCCGGCTGCGTGTAGCCGACCTCGGGGAACATCTCGAACCAGCCGCCCGCGAACAGGTCGACGAAGGTCTCCGACGACGCTTCGCCGGCCGGGCCGAGCACGCGCGAGCAGGTCGCGGGCGTGTGCCCGGGGCGCTGCCAGAGCGCCTCGGCGCCGCTGGCGCGGTCGACGATCGACGCGATCGAGAAGCCCTGCGCGGGAGTGCAGCGGACCTGCAGCGCGTCGGACTGAAGGGTGACGTCGGCGGGGGAGGGCATCGGGATCGCTTCGTTCGCTCGGCGGGGGGACGTTCGGCGCGGGCGGGCCCGCGGCGCTTGACGCAGCGATCGCGAAGCCTCTACGGTCGAGGCGACTTTGTCAACAGAAAACGAATACCGCCATCAGTGGCGGGCGGAGGGAGCCGGGATGGCGCAGCGCGTCAGCATCGTGACAGGGGCGGCGTCGGGGATCGGGCGCGCGACGGCGCTCGCGCTCGCCGCGCAGGGCGACGCCGTGCTCGCCGCCGACCTCGACGGCGCCGGCGCCGAGCGCACCGCCGCGGAGATCGCCGCGAGCGGCGGCAGCGCGGTCGGCCGCGCCGTCGACGTCGCCTCGGCCGCCGACTGCGAGGCGGCGGTGGG
>DATIOB010000482.1:0-3468 GCA_035473605.1 Conexibacter sp. | reverse complement strand
CGGGCATCCCGCTGTCGGTCACCGGCGGCAGACACCTCGACATCAAGGAGCTGAACGCGCTCTGAGCGCAGGCGGCGCGTCGGCGTCAGCGCTCGACGACGACCTTGACCGCGCCCGCACGGGCGCGGTCAAGCGCCGCCGGCAGCTCGGCGAACGGCAGCCGCTCGCTGATCACGTCCGCGACGCCGGCGGTGCCGTCGCTCAGCAGCCGCACGACCCGCGGCCAGACGTGCGGCGCGTTGGAGCCGCCGAGCAGGCTGACCTCGGTCGTGACGACGCGCCAGAGGTCGAGCGCGACCTCCTCGGTCGGCAGCCCGAACAGCGAGATGCGCGCCCCCGGCGCGGCCAGCGCGATCGCCTGGCGGATCGTCTCGGTGCGGCCGACCGCCTCGACGATCAGCCCCCAGCGACGCTCCGGGTCGAGCGGCGCCGCGCGCACGTCGACGACCTCCTCGATCCCCCAGTCGCGGGCGATCCGCAGGCGCGCGTCGGTCGCGCCCGCGAGCGTCACCGGGCGGCAGCCGGCCGCTCTCAGCAGCCGCGCGAAGTAGAGCCCGGTCGGCCCGTCGCCGAGCACCAGCGCCGGCTCCCCGGCTCTCGGCAGCAGCCGGTCGAGCGCGCCGAGCACGACGTGCAGCGGCTCCGCCTGGCAGGCCTCGGCGAACGAGACCGTGTCGGCGATCGGGTAGCAGTTGCGCTCCGGCACGACGAGGTACTCCTGCCAGGCGCCGGCGGTCGTGACGCCCAGCTCGGCGCCCTCGGCGCAGTGCTGCGGGGTGCCGGTGCGGCACGGGTCGCAGCGGCCGCAGGAGACCATCGGGTCGACGCAGCAGCGGGTGCCGAGCGCCAGCGCGACGCCGTCTCCGACGGCGACCACCTCGCCGGCCAGCTCGTGGCCGAGCGGCGCCGGCGCGGCGACCGTCTCGATCGCGCCGTCGATGATGTGCAGGTCGGTGCCGCAGATGCCGACGGCGCGCACGTGCAGCAGCAGCTCGCCGGGGCCGGGGGAGGGGACCGGCGCGCGTCCGGCCTCGACCGCCGCGGGGCCGGTCCAGCTCCACGTCTCCATCGCGCTCACCTCGCCGCGGGTGCGGCCCGATCGCCGGCGTCGGCCGCGTCCGCGGCCTTCGTCTCGGCCTCGGGCCCGCGCGGCAGGTGCTCGTACAGGCGCGGCTCCGCGATGTGCTCCTTGAGCGTCGCGTACGCGCGTCTCTCGTCGCCCGACTCCAGCGCGGCGAGCAGCTCGCGGTGCTGCTGGGCGATCGCGTCGAGCGACGTGTGGTGCGGGCCCATGCGGAAGAACAGCCCGCGCATCCGCGGCGAGATCATCTCCCACAGCTGGAGGCTGTGGAACAGCTCCGAGCGCTCGACGATCAGGCGGTGGAAGCTCATGTCGAGCTCGACGACGCGCGCAAGGTTGCCGGCCTCGGCGGCCGTGTCCATCTCCGCGACGATCGCCTCCAGCGCTCTGAAGTCGCGCTCCTCCATCCGTCTGAGCGCGTGCGTGAGCGCGAACAGCTCGAGCGTCGCGCGGATCGGCACGAGCACCTGGAGCACCTCGTCGCCCCACACCTGCGCGACGACGGTGCCGCGGTAAGGGAAGGAGGCGACGAGCCCCTCCTGCTCGAGCTGGCGCAGCGCCTCGCGGATCGGGCCGCGGCTCATGTCGAGCTGCTCGGAGAGATCCTCCTCGCGCAGCCGGTCGCCGGGCGCCAGCTCGCCGTGGATGATCGCGTTGCGCAGGGTCTCGGCGACCTGCTGGCGCAATGAGCGGTTTTGTCGTGGGACGGCGCGCAGTTCCAAGGGGTGACCTCCTGGCACGATTCTTGCACATGGGCTGTAAGAGTGTCGTTTGAAATATTGTTGACAATCGCCAAGGGGTCTGTCTAGTCTTGCTGCGTCGCACGAGTTGGCAGGGCCCAACCCGAGAAGCCAGACGGAGGAAACGATGGACAGACGACTTGCCGGTGATGCCCGGGCGCTCGTGGCTGGGCAGATCAGCCGCGCTCAATTCATCAGACGTGGTGTCGCCGCAGGCGTGTCCCTGACGGTGCTCGGCAGCGTGCTCGCCGCCTGCGGCGGCGAGTCGGCCGGCGGCGGCGCGGCGACCGACGTCGCCACGGGCGCGGCGCCGACGCCGGTCGGGAGAGCGCCGACGACGCCGACCGGGACGCTCGTCTACGGCAACGCCGAGCCGCCGACCGCCAACTACTGGGACCCGGCCGCCGGCTTCGGTCTCGTCGACGAGCAGGTCGCCTCGCTCGTGCACGACACGCTGCTCGCGCACGACGCCGACGGCAACGTCCACCCGCAGCTCGCCACCAGAGTCGACCGCGTCGACGACCGCACCGTCAGAATCACGCTGCGCGACGGCGTCAGATTCCAGGACGGCACGCCGCTCACCTCCGCCGACGTCGCCGCGACCTTCGACCGCCTCGGCGCCAGAGACTCCAGACTCGCGCAGAGCAACACGGTCTCGC
Source organism: Conexibacter sp. (assembly GCA_035473605.1). Classification (GTDB taxonomy): domain Bacteria; phylum Actinomycetota; class Thermoleophilia; order Solirubrobacterales; family Solirubrobacteraceae; genus Conexibacter. The sequence goes on along the minus strand of DATIOB010000482.1, from coordinate 988 downwards.
CGCTGCGCTGCAGAGTCCACTCGCCGACCTCGCTCGACATCGTCACCGACAAGCCGTTCGGCCCGATGGAGGCCGCGCTCGCGTACGTGAAGATCCTCCCCAAGAGCGACATCGACCACCCGGCCAACTTCAGAAGACGCGCGCTCGGCGCCGGCCCGTACAGATTCGTCTCCTACGAGGGCAACACCGTCACCCTCACCGCCAACGACGACTACTGGGGCGAGAAACCGCACGCGCTGGAGATCAAGTTCGAGTACATCGAGGACCTCGAGGCGCGCACGAACGCGCTCCTCACCGGCGACATCCAGATCATGTCGCGCGTCGGATCCGAGCAGCTCGCGCGCGTGAGAGACGACGACGCGTACTACACGACGAAGACCTCGCCGCCGTCGCAGGTCTGCTCGCTCTACCAGCACAACGGCGCGCTCAGAGACACCGAGGTGCGCCAGGCGATCGCCCACGCCGTCGACCGCGAGGCGATCGCGAGAGGGATCCTGAAGGGGATCTTCCCCGTCGGCCAGTCGTCGCTGCCGACGACCAGCCCGATGTACGAGGCGATCGACACGCGCTTCCCGTACGACCCCGAGAAGGCGAAGGCGCTGATCGGCGACCGCACCGTCGAGCTGAGAATGGCGACCGCGACGCTCTTCAGCCACCAGGTCGAGATCGACCAGGCGATCGCGCAGTACCTCGAGGCCGTCGGCATCAAGGTCAACCTGACGAAGCTCGAGGTCGGCGCCTTCCGCACGAGCTACAACCAGTACGACCTCTCGCTCAACACGCTCGGCTCGTTCACCGGCGACCCCGACTTCATCTTCGGCTTCTACGCCGGCGGCACCGGCGAGGCGGTCTTCCACCTCAGAGACCCGAAGATCGTCGACCTGATCGCCGCCCAGCGCGAGGCCGTCGGCGACGCCCGCCCGCCGAAGGTGACGGAGCTGGCGTCGTACCTGTGGGACCAGCAGACGACGCTCTACCTGAGCGACGA
>DATIOB010000481.1:0-4230 GCA_035473605.1 Conexibacter sp. | reverse complement strand
CGGCCGCCGGGACCTCAGGCGCGGCCGGAGCCTCAGGCGCGGCCGGAGCCTCAGGCGGGGCCGGAGCCTCCGGCGCCGCCGGGGCCCCCGCGTCGTCGGCCGTCTGCAGCGTGATCAACAGCGCGCCGACCGGCACCCGCTCCCCCGCCGCGGCATGGATGGCGGCGACGGTGCCGTCGACCGGACTGGGGATGTCGACCGTCGCCTTGTCGGTCTCGACCTCGACCATCGGGTCGTCCTCCGACAGCGTGTCGCCGACGGCAACCAGCCACTCGCCGATCTCGCCCTCGGTGACGCCCTCGCCGAGGTCGGGCAGGCGGAACTCGTAGGCCATCGCTCAGTACTCCAGGGTCCGGCGCACCGCTGCCGCGACGCGCTCGCTCGAAGGGAGGTAGACGTCTTCCAGGCGCCAGTAGGGGAAGGCGACGTCGTAGCCGGTGACGCGCTCGATCGGCGCCTGCAGGTCGAGCATCGCCTCCTCGGCCGCGATCGCCGCGACCTCGGCCGCGAAACCGGCCGTGCGCGGCGCCTCCTGCACGACGACGAGCCGACCGGTGCGGCGGATCGCGCCGAGCATCCCAGCGCGGTCCAGCGGGCGCAGCGTGCGCAGGTCGAGCACGTGCACGGAGGTGCCCTCGTGCTCCAGCAGCTCCGCCGCCGCCTCCGCCACGCGCACCATCGCGCCGTAGGCGACGATCGTCGCGTCGTCGCCCTCGCGCACCGTCCGCGCCTGGCCCAGCGGCACGACGTGGTCGCCCTCCGGCACCTCCTCGCGGTCGGCGCGGTAGAGCACCTTCGGCTCCAGGATCACGACCGGGTCGGGATCGCGCACCGCCGCCGCGAGCAGCCCCTTCGCGTCCGCCGGGGTCGACGGGATCGCGACCTTGATGCCGGGCGTGTGGACGTAGTACGCCTCCGGCGAGTCCTCGTGCAGCTCGGGCGCGCGCACGCCGCCGCCGTAGGGCATGCGGATCGTCAGCGGCATCCCCATGCGCCCGCCGGAGCGCCAGCGGTAGCGGCCGACGTGCGTGATCAGCTGATCCAGCGACGGGTAGCTGAAAGCGTCGTACTGCATCTCGACGATCGGCCGCCAGCCGGTCATGCAGAGCCCGACGGCGGTGCCGAGCAGGCCCGCCTCGGCCAGCGGCGTGTCGACGCAGCGCTCGGCGCCGAAGCGCTCCTGCAGGCCCGCCGTGACCCGGAAGACGCCGCCCGAGCGACCGACGTCCTCGCCCATCACGAGCGTCCGCTCGTCCCGCTCCAGCTCCGCGTGCAGGCCGTCGTTGATCGCCTCGACGAGCGTCTTCACGCGACCGCTCCGGACAGCGCCGCGAGCGCCTCGTCACGCTGGCGCAGGAGATCGGCGGGCGGCTCGGCGTAGGTCGTGTCGAAGACCAGCGCCGGGTCGGGCGGCGGCAGCTGCTCGACCTCCTTCATGCCGGCCTTGATCCGCTCCACGACGGCCGCGCGCGCCTGCTCGACGCCAGCGTCGTCGAGCAGGCCGCGGCGGCGCAGGTAGCCCTCGAAGCGCACCACGCACTCGTTCGCGCGCGCCGCCTGCGCGACCGTCTCGTCGCGGTAGAGGCCGGGGTCGTCGGCGGTGCCGTGCGGGGCGATGCGGTAGTGGACCGCCTCCACGAGCGTCGGGCCGTCGCCGGCCCGCGCGCGGGCGACGGCGTCGCGCACGGCCGCGTGGACGGCGAGCACGTCGCCGCCGTCGACGCGGACGCCGGGGATGCCGTAGCCGGCCGCCTTGTCGGCGAGCGCGACGGCGCGCGACTGGCGCTCGTACGGGGTCGAGATCGCCCAGCCGTTGTTGCTGCACATCAGCACGGCCGGCGCGTCCATCACGGCGGCGAAGTTGATCCCCTCGTGGAAGGCGCCCTCGGAGGTCGCGCCGTCGCCGAAGAAGGCGACCGCGCAGCCGGACTCGCCGCGCGCCTTCATCCCCCAGGCGGCGCCGACGGCGTGCGGGACCTGGCTCGCGATCGGGACCGAGACGCCGCCGAGGCGGAATTCGGCCGGGCACCACCAGCCGGCCGGGTGGCCGCGCCACCAGGCGAGGACGGTCGCGGGATCCATCCCCCGCAGCAGGCCGATCGCCGACTCGCGGTAGGAGGGGAAGACCCAATCGGTCGCGGGGTCGAGCGCGTGATGGGTGCCGACCTGGATCGCCTCGTGCCCCCAGTAGATCGCGTAGGTGCCGATGCGGCCCTGGCGCTGATAGACGACCGCGCGCTCGTCGAAGACGCGCATCAGGACCATCCCGCCGTAGAGGCGCAGGAGGTCGTCGTCGGTGAGGCCGGCGACCTCTTCGTCGGGAACGCCGGCGCCGTCGCCGATCACCCGGCGAAGCTCGCGTTCGTTGGTCTCGAGTGTGCTCATCTCGCCTCCGTCGTCAATGCGGCGGGGCGGTCCGCCCCGGCGTGAGCGGCATAATGGCAATTGAGTTTCCCTTTTGCAAGTCGCCGGTCTTCGGCGACTGCGCGCGGCCGGCGATCAGCCGCTGCCGCGACCTCCCGGCACGCCGAAGAGGTCGTCCCACGAGGAGCCGACGGCGGCCGCGAAGGCCTCCTCCAGCTGGCGGAAGTGCTCGTCGAGCACGGCGTTGAGCGCCGCCTCGTCGCGCAGCCGCATCGCGTGCAGCTGGCGCCGGTGGAGGTCGAGCGTCTGCTCGTCCTGCTCCGGGCCGCCGCGATAGGCGTCGCGGACCGGCGCCAGCTCATGGCCGACCGTCCGCATCGCCGCCTGCAGGACGCGGTTGTGACAGGCGCGCGAGAGCGCGCGGTGGAAGGCCGCGTCGGCGCGGAAGACGAGCGGGCGGTTGCCGCGGTTGCGCTCCAGCAGCTCGACGGTGCGGTGCATCTCGTCGAGGTCCTCTTCCGTCGCGGCAGTCAGCGCGAGCCGCGCGACCGCCGATTCGATCATGCGGCGGCCGACGAGCGTCTCGACGACCTGGTGTTCCTCCGACGCGACGTAGGAGTCGAGCAGGTCGACCGGGATCAGCTCCGCCGTCAGGAAGATCCCGCCGCCCGCGCCGCGCCGCACCTCGATCAGCTGCGCGCGCTGCAGCACGCGCAGCGCCTGGCGCAGCGTCGGCTTGGAGATGTGCAGCTGCGCCGCCAGCTCCGCCTCGTTCGGGAGCCGGTCGCCGACGCGCAGCTTCGTGCGCTCGATCCCTTCGACGATCCGCTCGATCGCCTGCTCGAAGGTGCGCTCGGTCTCGACCGGATCGGCGAACGCCCCCAGCGGATCGGTCGGAGGCGGTTGCGCCGTCATGGCGACGAGCGTACTTCACGTCGCCGGCCACGGGTCGTCGGCGAGGCCGGTGACGCGCAGACCGGCGGTCGCCTTGTGGCGGATGTTGACGCCGATCGTCAGCGCCGTCAGCTGCTCGGTGATGCGCGCCATCTCGAGGCGGCCGGCGTCGACCGGGCGCAGGCCGGGGATCAGCCGGATCAGCTCTGCGACGCGGCGCTTGGCGGCGGCGTCGTCGCCTGCGACGAGCGCGTCCTCGACGAAGACGTGGTCGAGGTCTGCGAGGTGTCTGGCGGCGACCGTGTGCAGCGCCGAGACGACCGTCACGCCGTCGGGGACCAGCTCCTGTGCCTGCTGCGCCGCCGACCCCTGCCAGACGCTCAGCACGCGCGTCGGACGCCCGCCGACCGCCGCCGCCAGCGGGACCGTCACGTCCAGCAGAGTCGCGCCCGGCGCCAGCGCCTCTCTCAGCGATCTCAGCGTCGGCGCCTGCGACGCGAACGGGACGCTCAGCACCACCAGCCCGGCGCCCGCGACGGCGTCGGGGTTGGCGGCGCCGGAGACCTCGGCGCCCGTGATGAGCCCGCGGACCCTGTCGGCGGCCTCCGCCGCCCGCGCCGCGTCGCGCGAGCCGATCGTCACCGCGACGCCCGCGAGCGCGAGCCGCAGCGCGAGGCCGTATCCGAGGTCGCCGGTCCCCCCGACGATCGTCACTGACGTCATGCGCACCTTTCGTTGGTCGAGTCGAGCGGCAGCAGCGCGCGCGTGCTCGCGCCCAGGCGCGGCAGCGCGCGCAGCGCCTCCAGGTCGTCGGGCGTGTCGAGGTCGAGCGCGATCGACGGCAGCCTCAGCACGCGGCAGGTCGCGCCGGCACGGCGCGCCGCGGCGACGTGACGCGCGCAGCTGCCAGCGCCGAAGGCCGGCGCGATCGCGTCGGGCGGGCTCAGCAGCAGCGCGTTCGTACCGGTCCCG
>DATIOB010000480.1:0-6468 GCA_035473605.1 Conexibacter sp. | reverse complement strand
TAGCGTCGGCCTGGCCGCGATCAGGCTCGGAGACGACCTTAAGCTGTGGATAACGCGCCAGAACCTCGGCTCTCGCCCTCGTCCAGCAGCCGCTGGACGACGTCGAGCAGCCGGTCGCGGATGACCTCGCGCCGGGCGGCGCGTCTGCTCTGGGGCTTGCGGGTCGCGGACGCCATCGCCGCGACAGTCTAAAGACCGTACGTCCCGCTAGAGGCCGTACGTCTTCCCGATCACATCGAGCATGATCTCGTCGGCGCCGGCGCCGATCCGGTACAGCCGCAGGTCGCGCATGATCCGCTCGACGGGGTACTCGCTCATGTAGCCGGCGCCGCCGTGGATCTGCACGCATTCGTCGGCGACCATCCAGGCGACCTGGGTCGCCTTGAGCTTGCTCATCGAGATCTCGCGCACGTTGTACCTGCCGGCCGCGTAGTCGGCCGCGGTCGCGTAGATCAGGCGGCGCGCCGCCTCCAGCTCCATCGCCATGCGGGCGAACTTGTGCCGGATCGCCTGGTGCTTGCCGAGCGGCTTGCCGAAGGTGCGGCGCTCGAGCGCGTACTCCAGCGTCAGGTCGAAGGCGCGCTGGGCGTAGGCGAGGCAGCCGGCGGCGGCGATCGCGCGCTCGGCCTGCAGCTCCCACATGATCTGCTGGAAGCCGCGGCCGACCTCCCCGAGCACCGCCTCGGGGCCGACGCGCACGTCCTGGAGCGCGATCAGCGCGGTGTCGCTGGCGTGCATCCCCATCTTGTGCAGCGGCTTCTCGAGCACGACCCCGGGCGTGTCCATCGGGATCAGGAAGGTCGTGAAGCCGTCGTACCCGGCGTCGGGGTCGGTCTTGACGACGGTCAGCATCATGCCGGCGCGGTGGCCGTTGGTGATGTAGGTCTTGGCGCCGTTGATGACCCAGTCGTCGCCGTCGCGGACGGCGCGGGTCGAGATCGCCGAGACGTCGGAGCCGGCGTCGGGCTCGGTGATCCCGAGCGCGAAGATCGTCTCGCCCGCGATCCCGGCCGGGAGCCAGCGCTGCTTCTGCTCCTCGGTGCCGAACTCCAGCAGCGGCGGCATCACCATGTCGGTGTGGACCGAGAGGCCCATCAGCAGACCGCCTGAGCCGCCGCGGGCGATCTCCTCTGCGAGCACGATGTTCGTGAAGTAGTCGCCGCCCTGGCCGCCGTACTGCTCCGGCATCGACAGGCCGAGGAAGCCCAGCTCGCCCATCCGGCGCACGATCGCATCGGGGAAGGTCGTCTCCTCCCAGCCCGCGGTGTGCGGCACGATCTCGCGATCGACGAACGAGCGGATCGACTCGCGCAGCTGGTTGTGGACGTCGTCGAAGATCGACGTCGAGGGATGCTCGAGGGTGCTCATCGACGGATCGTACACAATGTCCGGACAGTCTGAACGAGCATGATGGCCGATGCGGTACCGTCGCCGTCATGGCTATCCCGAACACGATCGGCGTCATCGGCGCGGGCACGATGGGCGCGGGGATCGCGCAGCTCGCCGCGCAGGCCGGCGCTCGCACACTGCTGCACGACCCGATCCCGCAGGCGCTGGAGCGCGGGCTCGCGAGCATCGCCGCCGGGCTCGAGCGGCAGGTCTCCAGAGGGCGGCTCGACGCCGCCGACGCCGCCGCGATCCGGGCGCGGGTGCAGCCGGCCGCCGCGCTCGAGCAGCTGGCGCCGTGCGGGCTGGTGATCGAGGCGGCGCCCGAGCGGCTCGATCTGAAGCTCGACCTCTTCGAGCGCCTCGCCGAGGTCACCGCGCCCGGCTGCGTCTTCGCGACGAACACCTCGTCGCTGTCGATCGCGGAGATCGCCGCCGGGGTGCCGTCGCCGGAGCGCGTCGTGGGGCTGCACTTCTTCAACCCGGCGCCGGTGATGAAGCTGGCCGAGGTCGTCCCGGGCGTGGCGACGGCGCCCGAGGTGGTTGCCGTCGCGCGTGAGCTGGGCGAGGCGATGGGCAAGCGCGTGATCGACGCGGCCGACATCGCGGGATTCCTCGTCAACCGCGTCAACCGCCCGTTCTTCCTCGAGGCGCTGCGGATCGTCCAGGACGGCCAGGCGACCGTCGAGCAGGTCGACCGCGTGATGCGGATGGCCGGCGGCTTCCGCATGGGCCCGTTCGAGCTGATGGACCTGATCGGGATCGAGACCAACCACGCCGTCGCGGAGGGCTTCTACCGCCAGACGCTGGAGCCGCGCTACCGCCCCTCGCCGCTGGCCGCGCGGATGGTCGCCGCCGGGCGGCTCGGTCGCAAGACCGGACAGGGCTGGTACCTCTACGGGGAGTCCGGCTCCGGGCGCCCGGCCGATCCCGAGCCGCCGGCGGCGGGCGGCGGCGACGGCCGCGCGCTGACGATCGAGGGCGACGGTCCGGCGCTCGACGCGCTGCGCGACGCCGCACGCGCGGCCGGCTGGGATGTCGGCTCGCACGCGGAGCCGTATCTGGCGATCGGCGACGCGGCGCGCGGGAGCGGCGGCGGAGGCGGCGACGACGCCGCGCGCGCGGCCGGCCCGCGCGCGCTGTTCGTCTCCGGCGCCTCGCTGCACTTCACCGATCCGCAAGCGGTCGGGATCCATCTCTTGGCGCCGTTCGACGGCGCGCGGCTGGTCGAGCTGACACGGACGCCGCAGAGCGATCCGTTGGCGGTCGAGCGGGCCGAGGAGCTGGTGCGCACGCTCGGGCGCCATCCGGAGTGGGTCGGCGACGGCCCCGGACTGGTGCTCGGCCGGATCGTGGCGCAGCTCGTCAACGAGGCCGCCTTCCTGATCGGCGAAGGCAACGGCGCCCCCGCCGACGTCGACGCCGGCATGGAGCTGGGCGTCAACCACCCGCGCGGCCCGGTCGCGTGGTCGGAGGCGCTCGGCCTCTCGCACGTCCTGGCGATCCTCGACGGGCTGCAGGGTGAGCTGCGTGAGGAGCGCTACCGCGCCGCGCCGCTGCTGCGGCGGCGCGCGGCGCTGGGGGCGGGGGTCGGGTGACGCCCGACCCGAGCGCCGCGGCCGGTCGCGAGTGGCCGGCCGGGCCGGCGGGCGGGCAGCTCGGTCAGCGGCGGGAGCACCACTCGCCACGTCGGTGCGTCGGCTGGCATGCGGCGGTGTTGTCGTGGTGCGGCACCCCTTGCCGCGCCGGTCCACCCTGTACGAGGCGTAACGGGGCGTGTACCGTTGGGCATATGGCTAGCCGGATCAACGTTTCGCTCGATCCCGAGTACTCCGAGAAGCTGTCGCAGCTCGCTGCGCGGATGCACGTGCAGGAGGGGACGCTCGCCAAGTCGCTCCTCTCGACTGCGTTGGACGGCGCTGACCCTGACGCAGAGCACATCGTTCGGCTGCTCGACGGCATTCCCGGCGCCTACGAGCGCACGCAAGAGGGGATCGAACAGGCTCGCCGCGGCGAAGGCGTCTCGCTCGACGACCTCGCGTAGCCGTTGCCGCGCGTCATCGTCACCCCGCGCGCGGTCGCGGACCTGGCCGAGCTGACCGAAGTGCTTGGCTTGCCCGCGAACGCGCTGCGGCGGGTGCAGGCATCTCTGCGCATCCTGGAGCGCTTCCCTCTCGCCGGGCGAGCGCTGGCCGGGCGCTGGCAGGGGACACGGTTTCTGATCGGCCCGTGGCCGTGGCTGATCCTCATCTACCTCCATGACGCGGACGGCGATGCCGTCTACGTCGCCGCGGCGCACGACGGACGCAGCTCGTCGTCGGCGACCGGATCGCGCTGACGGTCACGTTGGGTGGCGTGCTGACCGATCTGAAGCGGTCCCGCTGCAGTTGGCGTCGCGCCGCACGCACTGTTCGCGAAGCAGCGCCATCACCACCTCCGCGACTCGACTGATGGGCTTCGCGCTGCCGCCGCCGCGGCTCGCGAGCGGACGACCCGGGAAACTGGTGAGCACCGACATGAACGAGCCGGAGAGAGATGACGACGGCGGAGAGCCGATGAGGCGCGCGGCCGCGCGCGTGACGCTGGCCGTCGCGGCGGCGATCCTGCTCGCGGGCTCCTTCGCGAGCGCTCGCCCTGCCGCGGCCGGCGCCTCGCGCGAGCCGGATCGCGTCGACCGCGTGCTCGCGCGCTGGTGGCCGGACGGGGCGAGCGGGACGGTGCTTGTCGCGCCCGGTGACGGCCCCGCCAGCTGCCGCGGCGTCGGCCTCGCCGACCGTGCCGCGCGGATCCCGGCGGGCTGCGACACGGTCTACGACCTGATGTCGATGACGAAGCAGTTCACGGCGGCGGCGGTCGTGAAGCTGGCGAGCGACGGGCGGCTGCGGCTCGACGACCCGATGTCCCGTTACCTCGGGCCGGTCCCGGCCGGCAAGCGGGCGATCACGGTGCGTCACCTGCTCGCGCACGAGGCCGGCCTGCCGGAGGCGCTCGGCGACGACTACGCGCCGCTCGCGCGCGAGCGGCTGGTCAGGGCGGCACTGCGCGCGCCGCTGGCCGCCAGACCGGGCAGCGGCTTCCGCTACTCGAACGTCGGCTACAGCCTGCTGGCGGCGATCGTCGAGCGGGTCTCGGGGACGAGCTACGAGCGCTACCTCGCGCGCGAGCTGTTCGCCCCGGCGGGGATGCGCAGCACCGGGTACGTGCTGCCGCGCTGGCGCGCAACGCAGGTCGCGGTCGAGTACGACGCGCGCGGCCGCTCCCACGGCCGGCCCTACGACCACCCGTGGATGAGCGACGGGCCGTCGTGGAACCTGCGCGGCAACGGCGGACTGCTGTCGACGCCGCGCGACGTCCTGCGCTGGCATCGCGCGCTGCGCGGCGAGCGGATCCTCGACCGCGCCGCCAAGCGTGAGCTGTTCGCCCCGCGCAATCCGCTCGGCATCCCCGGCTACGGCGCCTTCCGGGAGGCGTACGGCTGGACCGTCGGCACGTTCGACGGCGGCCGTCTCGCGACTCACAGCGGCGGCAACGGCTGGTCCTACGGCGTGATCGCCCGCACGCTCGACGACGGCGGCCTCGTCTTCTGGGTCAGCAACGCCGCCGCGCGGCGCGGCCGCTGGAACCTCGCCGCCGACGCCCGTGCGATGACGCTCGCGCTCGCGAGGCCTGCCGCGGCGATGTCGCGTCATCGGCGCGCAGGGCTCACGCTCCGGTGAAGCGCGGCCGGCGCTTCTCCTTGAACGCGGCGACGCCCTCGGCGTAGTCGGCGGTGCTCGCGTGGCGCTGCTGGACCTGCGCCTCGCGCGCCAGCAGCGGCTCCAGCTCGACGCCGAGCGAGGCGTTGACGATCTGCTTCATCGAGGCGATCGCGGTCGTCGGCATCGCCGCCAGGCGGGCCGCCAGCGCCTGGCCGGCCTCCGACAGCGCCTCGTCGGCGACCAGCTCGTTGACGATCCCCCACTCGCGCGCGGTCGCCGCGGGCAGCTTCTCGCCGAGCATCGCCAGCTGCGCGGCGCGGGCCGGGCCGACGCGGGCGACGAGGTGGGGGAGGACGCCGCCGTCCGGCATCACGGCGATGTGGACGAACGCCAGCAGGAAGGTCGCCGACTCGGCCGCGACGACGAGGTCGCAGGCGAGCGCCAACGAGAAGCCGAGGCCGGCGGCGGCGCCGTGGACGGCGGCGACCGCGGGCTTCGGCATCCGCCGCAGCTCCAGCACGATCGGGTTGTAGATCTGCTCCAGCCGCGAGTGGAGGTCGGGTGAGCCGTCCGGCTCCAGCTCGCGCGGGACCTTCACGTCGGCGCCCGCGCAGAAGGCGCGGCCGGCACCCGTGATCAGCACGGCGCGGACGTCGTCGTCGGCGCCGGCCGCGCGGAGGGCGGCGAGCAGCTCGCGACCCATGTCGGGGGTCCAGGCGTTGAGCGCCGCGGGCCGGTTGAGCTCGATGTGGGCGACGGCGCCGACGCGCTCGACGCGGATGGTGGGGTCCTGTACGGGATGCACGGACAGCATGATACGACGTGTCTGGACACTCTGTACGATCGCCGCATGGCTCACGGAATCCTCTCCTACGGCGCCTACGTGCCCCGCCACCGCCTGCGGCACGCCGAGCTCGGCGCCGCGCTCGGAAGCGGCGGCGGCAGAGGGGCTCGCGCGGTGGCGTCCTACGACGAGGACAGCACCACGATGGGCGTCGAGGCCGCGCGCGCGGCGCTGGCCGCCGGCGGCGCGCCGGCGGCGATCCACTTCGCCACGACCGCGCCCGCCTACGCCGACAAGACCAACGCGACCGCGATCCACGCGGCGCTCGACCTCGGCCACCAGGGCTTCGCCGTCGACCTCGCCGGCTCCGCCCGCGGCGCCGTCGGCGCGCTGCGGCAGGCCGCCGCGCTCGGCGGGCTCGCCGTCCTCAGCGACCTCCGCACCGGCCGTCCCGGCTCAGCCGACGAGCGCGGCGGCGGGGACGCCGCGGCGGCCTTCCTGCTCGGTGAGGGCGAGCCGATCGCGACGCTGCTCGCGGAGGCCTCGGCGACCGCCGAGTTCCTCGACCGCTGGCGCAGACCGGGCGAGCTGGCGAGCGGC
>DATIOB010000479.1:0-2785 GCA_035473605.1 Conexibacter sp. | reverse complement strand
GCCGCGCCGCGAGGACGATCGCCTCGTGCGCGGGCTCGCCCGCCACGTCGCCGACCTCGTGCGGCCGCGGCAGTTGGAGGCGGTCTTCGTGCGCTCGCCGTTCGCGGCGGCGCGCGTGGGCGGCGTCGACACGGCGGCCGCGCTTGCACTCCCCGGCGTCGCCGCCGTCCTGACGGCAGCGGACCTACCGCACGCGCCGTTGGTCGACAGCGTCCGGATCGACGGGCTGCTGAAGACGCCGCAGCCGGCGCTGGCGGGCGGCGCGGCTGGCGATGCGGCGGCGGGCGGCGGCGGCGCGGCGGCGGGCGAGGCGCTCGCGGCGGGCGTCGTGCGCTTCGTCGGTGAGCCGGTCGCGCTCGTGCTGGCCTCCTCGCGCGCGGTCGCCGAGGACGCGGCCGAGCTGGTCGCGGTCGATTGGCAGCCGACGCCGCTCGTGCTCGACCCCGACGCCGCGCGGGCGCCCGGCGCGCCGCTGGTCCACGCGCACGTGCCCGGCAACCTGCTGTTCGCGCAGGCGAAGTCCTACGGCGACCCGGAGGGAGCGTTCGTCGCCGCAGACCTCGTCGTCGAGCAGCCGCTGATCGGCAACCGCTACCTCGCCGCGCCGCTGGAAGGGCGCGGCTGCCTGGCGGAGCCGAGCGGTGACGGGCTGACCATCTGGGCCTCGACGATGGGGCCGCACCTGCTGCGTCGCCGCCTGGCGCAGACGACCGGGATCGCGGAGCAGTTGCTGCGCGTGATCGCACCCGACGTCGGCGGGGCGTTCGGGCTGAAGATCCCGGCGGCGCCGGAGGAGGTCGCGATCGCGCTGGCGGCGCGCGCGGTCGGGCGGCCGGTGCGCTGGGTCGAAGGCCGGCGCGAGCAGCTCGTCGCCGCCCCGCACGCGAAGGACCAGCGGATCGCGCTGGCGCTGGCGGTCGCGCGCGACGGCGAGCTGCTGGGCGTGCGCGCGACGCTGACCGGCAACGCGGGCGCGTACTCGTTCAACAGCGCCAGCGCCCTGATCGAGCCGTACCTGGGGGCGGGGCTGCTGCCGGGCCCGTACCGGATCGAGCATGTCGGGGCGGAGATCCTCTCGGTCCTGACCCACACCTCGCCGATGTCGCCCTACCGCGGGGTGGGCTGGACCCAGCCGCACACCGCGCGCGAGCTGGCGCTCGACCGCGCCGCCCGGTCGCTCGGGATCGACCCGGTGCAGCTGCGCCGCCGCAACCTCGTCAGAAGCTTCCCGCACCGCTCCGCGACGGGGATGGAGTACGACAGCGGCAGCTACGTCGAGTCGCTGGAGTCGGCGGTGAGGCTGGTCGATGCGTCCGGAGACGCAGGGGAGGACGTGCGCCGCGGCGTCGGCGTGACGTCGTATGTCGAGCCGGCCGGCTGGGGCAGCGACGGCGCGCTGCAGTCGGAGTGGTCGTTCGCCTCGCACGACAGCGTGCGGCTGCAGGTCGACCCGACCGGTGGCGTGATCGCGGCGATCGGCACGCCGAGCCAGGGCCAGGGCCACGCGACGACGCTCGCGCAGGTCGTCGCCGACGAGCTGGGCGTGCGCGTCGAGGATGTGGCGATCGTCGCCGACGACACCAACGCGACGCCGGTCAGCACCGCCGGCACGCGCGCCAGCCGCGTCGCAACGGTGATCGGCGGCGCGCTCGCGCTGGCCGCGCGCAGACTGCACGCGCGGCTGCTGGAGGTCGCGGGGGCGGTGTTGGAAGCGGAGGCCCCCGCGCAGCCTCCGCGCGGCGACGGCGCTGCAAGCTCGCGCGGCGACGGCGCTGCCGACCCGCGCGGCGACGCGCTCACCCTCGCAGACGGCGTCGTGCGCGGCGGCGCGCGCGAGCTGACGCTGCGCGAGCTGGCCGAGGCGGCGCACTTCGACCCGGCGCTGCGGGCGCGACTGCCCGAGCCCGACCTGCTCGTGACGCAGTTCCACGACCCGCCCGCGACGTACAGCAACGGCGCGATCGCGGCGGTCGTGGACGTCGATCTCGGCACCGGCGGCGTGACCGTGCGGCAGCTGGCGGTCGTCGAGGACTGCGGCACGATGCTCAACCCCACGGTCGTCGACGGCCAGGCGGCCGGCGCCGTCGTGCAGGGGCTCGGCGGCGCGCTGCTGGAGGACGTCGACTACGGCGTCGACGGCCGGCCGCGCGGCGACTCGTTCGGCAGCTACCTGCTGCCGCGCATCACGGACGTGCCCGAGCTGGCGATCGCCCACCACAGCTCGCCCTCGCCGCTGACCGTCAACGGCGTGAAGGGGATGGGGGAGTCCGGCGCGATCGCCGCCCCAGCCGCGATCGCTTGCGCCGTCGCCGCCGCGCTCGCCGACGACGGCTTCGCCGTCGACCGCCTGCCGCTGACGCCGGCGCGCATCATCGCGGGGCTCGCGCGCGCCACCACGTCCGCGTCCGCCGATGTCGCGCCGGCCGATGCCGCGCCGGCCGATGCCGCGCCGGCCGATGTCGCGCCGGCCGATGTCGCGCCGGCCGATGTCGCGCCGGCCGATGCCGCGCCCGCGCCGAGCCGGTCAGCGGAGCGTTCGCGATGACGCTCCCGCCGTTCGAGTACGCCCGTCCACACACGCTCGACGAGGCGACCGCGCTGCTCGCAACCGACGGCGCTCGCGCACTGGCCGGCGGGCAGAGCCTCGTGCCGGCGCTCGCCGCTCGCCAGCCCGGCGGGCCGCGGCCGCGCCTGCTGGTGGACCTCGCCCGGCTCCCCGGCCTCGACGCGATCTCGCTCGCTCCCGACGGCCGCCTTCGGATCGGCGCGCTCGTGCGCCAGCGCA
>DATIOB010000478.1:0-3335 GCA_035473605.1 Conexibacter sp. | reverse complement strand
CTCGCGCGCCGGCGACTCGACCGTCAGGTAGTCGACCCCGAGCAGCCTGACGCCGCGCTGCACCAGCAGCGCCGCGGCGTCGGGTGCGAGGCCGACCCACTCCTCCGCCTTCTCGGACTCCTGCAGCGGACCGGCGGAGTTGGTCGTCTTCAGCAGCAGGCGCTCCGGCGCGGCGTCCGCGGAGCCGAGCCCGGCAGCGACCAGGTCGGCCGCCTCGATCTCACCCGTGACCGAGGTCAGGTCGAGCACGGTCGCCGGGCCGACGAGCAGGTCGAGCGGCAGCGCCTCGATCGCGTCGGCGCCGTCGCGCAGGTGCAGCGGCGCCTCGACGTGCGTGCCGGCGTGGGCGCTCAGCAGCCAGCGCGAGACGTCGGCCGCGTCGCCGCCGGCGATCGTCTCGACCATCGTCTTGGCCGGCCGCGGGCCGCCGTGCAGCATCGTCTCGTGGACGGGCAGGGACACATCGATCATGAAGGGACTCCGTCCTCAGAAGAGCTGGAAGTACTCGCGCTGCTCCCAGTCGCTGACCGCCGCCAGATAGCGGTCGACCTCGGACTGCTTGAGCGCGAGCACGTAGTCGACGAACGGCTGGCCGAGGCGCTCGGCGAAGGCGGCGTCGGCGCGCAGCTCCGCCAGCGCCTCCATCAGCGAGCGCGGCAGCTGCTGCGCCTGCGCGCGGTAGGGGTCGGCGGTCGGCGCCGGCGGCTCCAGCTCGCGGTCGACGCCGTCGAGGCCGCTGACGAGCTGGGAGCCGATGTAGAGGTAGGGGTTGGCGGCCGGCTCGCCGGAGCGGTTCTCGAGCCGCGTCGCGCGATCCCCGGGACCGCCGACGACGCGCACCATCGCGCCCTTGTTGTCCTCGCCCCAGACGATCCGGTCGGGCGCCAGCGAACGCGGCCGGTAGCGCTTGTAGCCGTTGATCGTCGGGGTCGTGAAGACGGCCGCGGCGCGCGCGTGCGTGAGCAGGCCGGCGAGGTAGCGGCGGCCGAGCTGCGACAGCCGCTCGCCCGATCCGGCCGGCGCCATGAAGGCGTTCTCGCCGTCGGAGAGGCCGCGCAGCGACTGGTGCAGGTGCCAGCCGCTGGAGGCCAGCTCGGGGAAGGCCGGGCGGCACATGAAGGTCGCGTGGTAGCCGTGGCGCCGGCAGAGCTGCTTGACCGCGCTGCGGCAGAGGACCATGTCGTCGGCGGCCTTCAGCGCCCGCTGCGGCGCGAACGTCAGCTCCAGCTGCGAGGGGCCGAACTCGTGCTCGATCGACAGCAGCGGCAGCCCCAGCGCGACGAGCCCGTCGCGCAGGAACTGCACGACGTCGTCGAGCGGGTCGATCGCGTCCTCCAGCAGCAGCTGGTAGCCGCGGCTGACGGGGCTGACCTGCGGCGGCTCGCCCGGCTGCCCGACGTCGCCGTGCCGCAGCGGCGCGCCGTCGGCTCTGAAGACATGGAACTCGACCTCGAGCCCGACGACGAGGTCGTAGCCGCGCAGCGCGAGGTCGTCGAGCTGGTTCCGCAGCAGGTGGCGCGTCGAGTACGGCACCGCACGGCCGTCGGGGAAGTGGATGTCGCACAGCACCCAGGCGGTGCGCGGCGCCCACGGCAGCACGCGGAAGGTCGTCGGGTCGGGGATCAGCAGCAGGTCGCCGGCCCCTTCCATCTCCTCCATCCCGACGCCGCCGCCCTCCTCGAAGACGGAGTAGATCGTGTTGCTCGCGGTGTCCTTGACGACGAGCGTCGAGGGCGCGGTCGTGCCGCCGCGCAGCGCCGAGGCGAACGCCTCGCGCGTCAGCGTCTTGCCGCGCAGCAGGCCGTGCTGGTCGGGGAACGAGAGCCGCACCAGCTCGATCCCGCGCTCGTCGATGACGCGCTGCGCCTGCACGGCGGCGGCGTACTGCGCGTCGCCCCAGAGGTTGTGGCGCTCGATGAAGCCGGCGCCGCGGCCGGGGCCGGTGCCGAGCAGGTCGAGCACGTACTCAGACGGCGGCACGGGACCCGCTCCCCGCCCACGGCGAGCGCTCGCGGCGTCTCGCCTCGCCCTCGCGCCAGCCCTCCTGCCAGCTCTCCGCGCGCGCGATCGTGTCGAAGGCGAGCGGCCCGGTCAGCGCCGCGGCGCCGTCGGCGTCGATCGCGCGGCCGGGCGTCGGCTTGCCGGCGTCGAAGTCGTCGATCGCGCGCAGCAGCATCCGGCGGTTGGCGGTGACGGCGCGGTCGGAGACGCCCAGTCTCTCGACGGTGCGGTCCTGGATCGGCCCCATCGACTCGACCGCCCACTGGTCGTGGACGTTGATGTCGAGGCCCATCCCGGTGTAGGTGAGCGTCGCCTGCTCGCTCGCGTCGAAGCCCCAGTTGTTGGCGCGGTTGCGGACCGGGCGGAAGTCGGGCTGCGTGACCTCGGTGATGCGCTGCTGCCAGAGCGTCTCCTTGTCGGTCTGCTCGGCGAAGTCGTAGAGGATCATGTACCAGTGGTGCGTCTCGTCGTCGATCGGGACGTGCCACTGCGCGAAGACCTTCGAGTTGCCGAACGGGACGACGAAGGCGTTGGGGAACATCAGGTTGGTGATCCGCACGTGGCGGATCTGCTCGTTCAGCTCGCGCACGGCGAAGACGCGCAGGCCGTAGTCGGTCGTCTCGACGTCGATGTCGGGGCGGAAGTTCTCGCCCACGAGCGAGGAGAGCGTTCTGTCGGTCCCCTCGACCAGCTCGGCGAACTGCTGGCCGTAGGTCTCGCGCGGGTCCTCGTCGAGGAAGCGGTGCAGGAAGGAGACGTGGCTGGGGTCGATCCCGCCCTCGACGCCCTGCAGCCAGTTGCACTCCCACAGGCCCTTGAACGCGAAGGTGTAGGCGTCGGGCGCGACGAAGCAGTCGTAGTCGGGGAAGGGCGGCGGGTCGCCGCCGCCGAGGTAGGCGAAGACGATCCCGTTGCGCTCCTGGACCGGGTACGACGGGTGTCTGATCTTCGTGTGGAAGCGGCTGTGCTCGGGCTCGGCCGGCTGCTCGACGCATCTGCCCTCGCTGTCGTAGAGCCAGCCGTGGTAGAGGCAGCGCATCCCGCACTCCTCCAGCCGGCCGTAGGCGAGGTCGACGCCGCGGTGGGCGCACCAGCGGCCGATCAGGCCGTAGGAGCCGTCGCCCTTGCGGAACAGCACGAGGTCCTCGCCGAGCAGCCGGACCGGCTTGACCGGGCGCGCCTCGTCGAGCTCGGCGACGAGCGCCGCCGGCTGCCAGTAGGCCCGCATCAGGCCGCCGCAGGGCGTGCCCGGATCGGTCTGGGTCAGCTTCTCGTTGTCTTCACGCGAGAGCACGCCGCGCCTCCGTTGCCGTATGCGGATCCAAAAGACGTCT
>DATIOB010000477.1:0-2184 GCA_035473605.1 Conexibacter sp. | reverse complement strand
GGGTGCTCGGCGCGGTAGCGCGGCGCGCGCCGCAGCGCGACGGCGAAGACGTCGGCGACGAGGTCGGCGGCCTGGTCGCGGTCGCGCGTCTCGCGCAGCAGCACCGACGCGACCGCGGGCGCGTGGCGGGTGTAGAAGGCGGTGAAGGCGTCGCTGTCGCCGGCGGCCGCCGCCGCCAGCAGCGCCGCGTCGTCGCGTTGCTCTCTGATCGTCCCCATCTGCCTGTTCATGTCTCCCCGGAGAGGACTGTGACAGGGCGCGTCAGCGCTCGGGCGGGGGCCTGGCGGCGGTCCGCGGCGGTCGGCTCAGCGCTCGGGCGCGGTGGCGCCGCCGCAGAGCGCGGCGAGGTCGCGCGCGAGGCCGCGGTCGGCGCGGCCGTCGGTGCGCGCGGAGGTCGTCACGCGCACGTCGAGCGGGCGGACGATCGGGATCCCGTGGCGGTGCAGGCGCTCGGCGAAGGCGTCGTCCTCCAGCACCGGACGCGGCTCGATCCCGCCGACGGCGGCGTAGACCGCGGCCGTCACGCCGATCGAGGCGCCGCCGAAGTGGTGGTGCTCGGCGAGCGGTTCGCGGCGGCGCACATGCGCCAGCCGCGCCTGCGCCAGCTCGCGGCGGCGCGCGAGCACGCCCGGCGGCAGCTGCGCCGCCTCGTCCGGATCGAGCTCGATCCAGCCGGCGATCGCACGCGCGCCGGTGGCGACGTGCGCGAGCTGGCGCGCGATCCAGTCGGGCGCGACGCGCGTGTCGGCGTCGGTCGTCGCCAGCAGCGCCTGCGGCCTGCCGGCGGCGAGCAGCCGGCGCGCGGCGACGTCCATCCCGGCCGCGCGCGCCGGGCCGGGGCCGAGCCCGGGGCCGTCGATCGTGTGCAGGCGCAGGCTGTGGCGGTCGGCGACCTCTGCGGCGACGGCGGCGGTCTCGTCGCGGCAGCGGTCGAGCACCAGCACGACCTCGACCGGGCCGGGCGCGCGCTGGGCCGCGAGCGCGCGCAGGCAGGCGCCGATCCGCTCCGCCTCGTCGCGCGCGGGGACGGTGACGCAGGCGATCGGGGCGGGGTCGCGGGCGGGCGGCTCGGCTGCCGCGGGGGCGGCTCCGCGCGGGTGGGGGACGGCGGCCGCGGGCGCGGCGTCGCGGGTGCGGCGGCGCGGATCGCTCACGGCGCGCTCGCTCCCTGCGCGATCAGCGTGCGGCCGCGTTCGTAGTCGTCGTCGGCGTCGTGCGCGAGCACGCCGACGAGGCGGCCGTCCTCATCGCCGTACCAGGCGGTGAAGCCGCCGCCGGGATGGTCCTCGACGCGGACGCGCGCATGGCCGTCGCCCCACGCCGCGTGCTTGAGCGTGCGCTCGCCGATCGTCGACCAGAAGCCGGGCACCTCGTCCCAGCGCGCCTGCGCCCCGGCGGCGGTGCGGCCGGCGACGGCGCCCTGCGTGAGCGCGTCGCCCCAGTGCTCGACCCGCAGCGGCCGGCCGGCGAGCGCATGCTGCGCGCGGGCCGCGTCGCCGGCGGCGAGCACGCCCGCGTGGCCGGTCCGCATCGCCGCGTCGGTCGCGATCGCGCCGCCGTCGTCGGCGAGCGCGATCCCGGCGGCGCGCGCCAGCTCGATCCGCGGTCGCACGCCGACCGCCATCACGACCAGCTCCGCCCGCACGGCGGCGTCGCCGGCGCGCACGACGGCGGCGCCGGGCGCGGGCGAGGGCGCGTCGTCGGGCGCGCCCGCCTCGTGCTCGATCGCGTCGATCTCGGCGCCGGCGCGCAGCTCGACGCCCTCCAGCGCCAGCCACGTGCTCAGCCGTGCGGCGACCTCCTCGCCGAGGCGCGCGGCCTGCGGCGCCGGCTCGGCCGACAGCAGCGTCACCGGGTGACCGCGGCGCCGCAGCGACACCGCCGCCTCGCAGCCGATGAAGCCGGAGCCGATCACCGCCACCGGCGCCTCCGGTCGCAGCCGCTGCACCAGCAGGCGCAGCTGGGCGAGCGTGCGCAGCACGCGCACGCGCGGGTCGTCGGCGCCCTGCAGCGGCAGCCGCGCCGGCTCGGCGCCGGTCGCGAGCAGGCAGTGGCCGCCCGCGTAGCCCAGCTCGCGGCCGTCGGCGAGCGCGACCGTCCGCGCCGCCGGGTCAAGCGCGAGCGCGCGCGTCGCGACCAGCCGCACGTCGTGCGCGCGCAGCCAGCGCTCGGACGCCAGCGGCA
>DATIOB010000476.1:0-2239 GCA_035473605.1 Conexibacter sp. | reverse complement strand
GGTCGCACCGGCCCCGCGGCCGGAACCGGCGCTGGCGTAGGCGTTGCGCCGGGCCGCGCGCGGGTCGAAGGCGGGCGGCGCGGGCAGCCGACGCCCCGGCGCGACGCGAGCGCGCGGGACGCCGCCGTCCCTCAGCCGCCGACGGTCGCGTAGACCTCGTCGAGCAGCCCGGCGCGGTCGGCGAGCTGGAAGTGCTCGGCCAGATAGGCGTCGGTCTCCTCGCGCGGCGTGCCGCTGAGCGCCATGTCGAGCGCGACGAGGCGAGCCGACTCCTCGCCGTCGTCGCCTGGACGCGGCGCGGCGGCGGGTGCGGCGGGCGCAGCCGGAGCGGCCGGCGGCGTCGGCGCGGCGGGCGCGGGCGGCGCAGGCGCGGCGGCAGCGGCGGCCGGGCCGTCGGGATCGACGACGAGACGGTCCGGCTCGGCCGGCGCGCCGCCGTTGCGGCGCGGAGCGTCGGGATCCTCGACGAGCGCGTCGCGGGAACGCGGCGGCGCGGGCGGCTCGACCGCATCCGGCGGCTCCGGCTCGAAGCGCGGGCGGCCCGCGACCGACGCCAGCTCACCGAGGTTGCCCTCCAGCAGCTGGAGGTCGGCGTGGACGCGGTTGGCGCCGGTGCGGAGCGTGTCGAGCAGCGTGTTCAGCTCGCCCTGCATCGCGTCGACGCGCTGCAGCAGCGCCGCGGTCGCCTCGGCGACTCTGCCGACGTAGTCGTGCGCGTGCTGGTTGGCCTCGTCGCGCGTGCGCTTCGCCTCGCCGCTGGCGTCGTCGCGGATCTCACGCGCCTCGTCCTCGGCCTGGCGGGTGATCTCACCGGCGCTCGCCTCGGCCGCAGCGATCACGGCGCGGACCTGCTCGCTGGCGGTCGTGGCGACCGTCTCGGTGCGCTGACGGGCAGAGCGCTTGAAGCCGTCGACCTCGTCGGCGATGTCGCGCAGGTGCGTGTCGACCGCGTCGGGGTCATAGCCGCGACGACCGATGGGGAAGTCCTTCTTCTCGATGCTCTGGCGGTCGAGGGCCACGGCGGGCACACCTTCCGTACGGGGGTTGAACGGCTGGCCCGAAGGGTATCGATCGGGGCCGCCGGCAAGCGGCGTCGGTGGACGGGTGACTGGCGCGTCGGCGCGCGTCCACCGCGGCGTCTCGCGCGCACCGGGCGTGCCTCCACGAGACGCGCTACGGCAGCCGCACCGCCGCACCCTCGCGCACGACCAGCCCGTCGCGCTCGAGGCCGGCGAGCGCGCGCTCGATCCGCTCCGCCGCGATCCCCGTCGGCAGCGGCTCGCCGGCCGCGAGCGCGGCGACGATGCGGCCGCGCACGAAGCGGTCGGTCTGCTCGAAGCGCTCGGCGCCGCGGCCGCGTCTGGCCGGCGCCGGCGGCAGCGGCCGGCCGCGCGAGCGGCAGCCCGCGACGGGGCATTCGCCGCAGGCGACGGCGCGCGCGCCGCAGACCGTCGCGCCCAGCTCCATCATCGCCTGGTTCCAGTCGGCGGCGCGCCCGGCCGGCAGCAGCTCCTGCGCGCGGGCGTCGAGCGGGCGGTTGGTGCGGTGCTCGCGGTCGATCCGCTCGATCACGCGCTTGACGTTCGTGTCGACCGCCGCGACCTGTTCGCCGAAGGCGAACGAGGCGACCGCCGCGGCGGTGTACGGCCCGATCCCCGGCAGCGCCTGCAGCCCGGCGGCGTCGGGCGGCCAGCCGTCCTGCGCGACGGCGCGGGCGCATGACTGCAGCGCCAGCGCGCGGCGGTTGTAGCCGAGGCCGCTCCACAGCCGCAGCACGTCGGCGGTCGGCGCCGAGCCGAGCGCCTGCTCGTCGGGGAAGCGATCGAGGAAGGCCTCGTAATACGGCACGACGCGGACGACCTGCGTCTGCTGCAGCATCACCTCGGAGACGAGGATCCGGTACGGGTCGCGCGTCCGCCGCCACGGCAGGTCGCGGCGCACGGCCGCGTACCAGGAGAGGACGGCATCGTGGTCGACCGGCACGTCGCGGACGGTACCGCTCCGGGCGGCGGGTCGGCCACGTCACCCGGCCAGCGGCGCGCGCTCGGCGGCGCGTCGGCCCTCGTCCTACGTCGCCGGCGTCGTCGGCGCCGTCCGCTGCTCCGCGAGCGCGTGCTCGTCCGGGAACTCGCCCAGGAACGCCTCGTAGTACGGCACGACCCGCGCCGCCTGCGTCTGCTGCAGCATCACCTCGGAGACGAGGATCCGGTACGGGTCGCGCGTCCGGCGCCACGGCAGG
>DATIOB010000475.1:0-2635 GCA_035473605.1 Conexibacter sp. | reverse complement strand
CGCGGGGTCCAGTGTCGCCTTGACCGCTCGCAACACCTGCACACCCAAGTCGCCCACCTCGTCGCGCATCCAGGGCCGGTGGTCGGCGCCGACGGCGTGGTGGTGGGTGATCGTCGCGCCGGCCGCCGCCATCGCGTCGGTCGCGGCCCGCTTCGCCCGCTGCCACTGGCCGACGGGATCGACCTCGTCGCGTCTGGCGATCACGGAGAAGTAGAGCGACGCGCCGGCCGCGTAGAGGTGCGAGACGTGGCAGGCGACGACCGGCCGCGCCTCCGCGCCGAGCGCGCCGCGCAATGCCTCGCCGACCTCCGTGTGGACCCGTTCGAGATCGCGCCACGACGCCGCCGTCTCCAGCGTCTCGACCGCGACGCCGAGGTCGAGCAGCTCGTCGCGCATCCGCGGCGCTCTGAAGCGACCCGTTCTCCACGACGCCGCCGCGGGCGCGCCGAGCGGATGGGCGCCGGCCGCCTGCAGCAGCGCCGCGGTCGCCAGCGCGCGGCCGTTCACGTCGGCCTCGCCGCCCTCCCAGCCGACCAGCAGCAGGCAGCCCTCTCCCCCCTGCTCGCCGCCGGTCGCGAAGCCCATCGCCGTCTCCGTCTCGTCCGAGAGGCGCGCGAGGTCGGGCCGCGGGCCGTCCTGCGCCAGCCGCCGCAGCAGCGCGGCGCCGGCGGCGAAGCTCTCGACGCGCCAGCCCTCGTGGCGGCGCGCCTGCGGCACCGGACGCACCCGCACGGTCACCTCGGTGATCACGCCGAAGGCGCCCTCCGAGCCGAGCACGAGCTGCTTCAGATCCGGGCCGGCGGCCGTGCCGGGAGCGCGGCCGAGCGCGAGCGTGCCGGCCGGCGTCACGACCCGCAGCCGCTCGACCAGCGCGTCGAAGCGGCCCCAGCCGGTCGACAGCTGCCCGGCCGAGCGGGTCGCGGCGTAGCCGCCGATCGTCGCGCGCTCGAAGCTCTGCGGGACGTGGCCGAGCGTGAAGCCGCGCGCGACCAGCAGCGCCTCGGCCGCGGGACCGGTGAGGCCGGCCTGCAACGTCGCGGTGCGCGAGATCTCGTCCAGCTCGACGAGCCGGTCCAGCCGCGCGAGGTCGAGCGCGACGACGGCGCGCAGCTCGCCCTTCTCCGGTGTGACCCCGCCGACGACGCTCGTGCCGCCGCCGAACGGGACGACCGCGACGCCGTGCTCGGCGGCGACGGCGAGGACCGCGGCGATCTGCTCCTCGTCGGCCGGCTCCAGCACCGCGTCCGGCAGCGCGCGGGCCGCGGGCAGGCGATGGCGCAGCAGGTCGAGGTACGACATCCCGTTCGCGTGCGCGGCGCGGGAGGCGTCGTCGGTCCGCACGTGCTCGGAGCCGAGCGCAGCGGCGAAGGCGGCGTGCGCGGCCGAGCAGAGTTCGCTGGCGGGAGGAGCGTCATTCTGGGCTTGCTGAGCGGGCGCGAGGTGACCGTCCTCGGAATGTGGAGGGGTCGGCTCGAAGATCTGCGTGAGGAGCGTGCGCATCTGCTCGCTCACCAGCGGCGCCGCGGGCGCGGCCGCCCACGCGGATGCCGGATCGGCGGGAAGGGCGAAGTCGTCGGCCATGAGGCCGATGTTACACTCGCGAGCGATCTGTCACGCAAGTTGGGTGCGCGACGGCGCCGAGCCGCGCCCGGCGAACGGTCGGGGCTACGCCGCGGCCGGCACGCCCAGCACGTCTGCGAGCTGGCGGCGGGAGCGGATCCCGAGCTTTCCGTAGGAGCGGCCGAGGTGCATCTCGACCGTCTTGTGCGTGACCCACAGCGACTCCGCGATCTCGCGGTTCGTCAGGCCCTCGGCGGCCATCTCCGCGACCCGCCGCTCGGCCGGCGTCAGCGCCTCGACACCCGACAGCAGCTCGCGCCGCGGCCGCGCGCCGCTCGCCTCCAGCTCCGCCCGCGCATGCCGCGCCAGCCGCGTCGACTCGGTCCGCGCGGCGAGGTCGAGCGCGCGCGCCAGCGCGTCGCGTGCGTCTCTGCGCCCGCCGCGCACGCGCAGTCTCGCGCCGAGGTCGTGCAGCGCCCAGCCCAGCTCCAGCTTGTACGGCGTCGGCTCCAGCACGCGCACCGCCTCGCGCAGCAGGTCGATCGCCTCGTCGTCGTCGGCGAGCGCGTTCGCTCTGATCAGCAGCGCGCTGCCGAGCGCGCCGTCGAGCCCGGCCGCGGTCGCGACGCGCACGTCGTGCTCCATCAGCTCCAGCGCCTCGTCGCGCTCGCCGCGCGCGATCAGCAGCTCGGCGAGCCGCAGCCGCTGCAGCGCGGTGTGGGGCGACTGCCAGCCGCGCGCGTCGCACAGCGCGACCGTCCGCCGCAGGTCGGCCTCGGCCTCGTCGAAGCGGCGCAGCAGGTAGCGCACGAAGCCGCGGATCGTCAGCGCGAACGGCTCGATGTAGGTGTCTCTCGCGGGCCCGAAGTCGACGTCGATCAGCTCGGCGGCGCGCTCGAGCTGGTCGAGCTGGACGAGGTTCTCGGCCGTGATCGCGGCGATCGCGGTGATCGTCAGCGGCACGCCGAGCAGCGTGATCGCCTCCAGCGCCAGCTCCGAATGCGCGGCGCCGGCCGCGACCGAGCCGACGGCCAGCTCGGCCAGCCCGATGCGCTGGGTCGCGAACCGGAGCTGG
>DATIOB010000474.1:0-2353 GCA_035473605.1 Conexibacter sp. | reverse complement strand
GGACGGGCTACGTGACCGACAACCCCTTCCTCGGGTTCAATCCGACCTGGGCGCCGCTGCGCAGATCGGTCGACCGCTTCGTGCGGATCGGCGGCCAGGTCGGCGCGCGGCGACCGGCCTCCACGGTCTCGCTCGCGAGCGCCAGACACTGGCTGCCGCAGGAGATGGCGACCGACTACGTCAGAGGGATGCGCCAGCACCTCGCCAACCTCGCCGGCGCGCGCGACGAGCGCGAGCAGTGCTGCGCGCGCGTCTTCAGCTACGCGGTCGAGACGCTCGCGTCGGCGAAGCGCGCCAGACGGCCGTTCGCGCTCGTCGTCGACTGCTTCGACCCGCATGAGCCGTGGGCGCCGGTGAAGAAGTACCGCGACCTCTACCTCGACGGCTCCTATCGCGGCAACGAGCCCGGCAACGTCCGCTATCGGCCTGCGAGATACCTGACGCCCGCGGAGCAGAGACGGCTGCCCGGCCTCTACGCCGCCGCGGTCACGCAGACCGACGCCTGGCTCGGCCACTTCCTCGCCGCGCTCCACGACGATCCCGCGCTCGCCGAGAACACGGCGATCGTGCTGCTGAGCGACCACGGGATCGTGCTCGGCGAACGCGGCTGGACCGGCAAGCCGGCGCTCGAGCTGCACCCGGAGCTGACGCACGTCCCGCTGCTCGTGCGCGCGCCAGATCGCCGCCGCGCCGGTCAGAGTGCGGACTACTTCAGCTCGCCGCACGACGTCGGTCCCACGCTGCTGTCGATCACCGGGGTCAGACGCCCCGGCACGATGGACGGATCCGACCTCTCACCGCTGCTCGCCGGCGGCAGACCCGCGCAGCGGCGCGACTTCTGGTTCGGCGGCTACGCCAACCACTGGTACTACCGCGACGATCGCTGGGCGCTGATCGCCGACGGCAACAACAGAGGCCGCGAGCTGTTCGACCTGAAGCGGGATCCCAGCGAGCGCACCAACCTCGCCGCCGACCGCCTGCCGCTGCTGGACCAGCTCTACAAGCGGGTGCTCAAGAGCGCACGGTTGAGCCGCCTGCCCTACTTTGGACGGTCGTGAAGGTCGGACGTGCCACCCTGGCCGCGCTGGTCGCGGCCCTGCTGTCGAGCGCCCTGCTCGCCGCCGTCGCGGTCGCGCAGACGATCGCGCCGCCGCCGAACACGGCGCCGGCGCCGACGGCGCTCCCGTTCGCGCCGAAGCCGAACATCGTCTTCGTGCTGACCGACGACCTCTCGTGGGATCTCGTCGACTACATGCCGAACGTGCAGCAGCTGCGGCGCGACGGCGTCACCTTCAGCAACTACGTCGTCACGGACTCGCTCTGCTGCCCCTCGCGCGCGTCGATCCTGACGGGCAGGTATCCGCACAACACCGGGATCTACCGCAACACCGGCGAGGACGGCGGCTTCCTCGCCTTCCGCGCCCGCGGCCAGGAGCAGCAGACCTTCGCGACCGCGCTGGCGGCGCAGGGCTACCGCACCTCGCTGATGGGCAAGTACATGAACCAGTACAACCCCAAGAGCGTGCGCGACGAGTTCGGCGGGCCGTACGTGCCGCCCGGCTGGACCGACTGGCAGGGCGTCGGCAACGGCTACCCCGGCTACGGCTACCGGATGGTCCGCAACGCGAGGGTCGTGCGCAGAGGCCATCGCGCCCGCGACTACCTGACGACGGTGCTGCGCCGCGACGCCGTCGGCTTCGTCCGCTCGGCCGTCGGCAACGG
Organism: Conexibacter sp.; assembly: GCA_035473605.1. Classification (GTDB taxonomy): domain Bacteria; phylum Actinomycetota; class Thermoleophilia; order Solirubrobacterales; family Solirubrobacteraceae; genus Conexibacter. The sequence continues at coordinate 631 of DATIOB010000474.1, read as the reverse complement.
ACAGCCGTTCCTGCTCGAGCTGGCGAGCTTCGCGCCGCACACGCCGGCGACCCCCGCGCCGCGCGACCGCGGCCGCTTCGCCGACGTGACCGCGCCGCGCACCGCCGCCTTCGACGAGCAGGACCTCAGCGACAAGCCGAGCTGGCTGAGCGGCCACCGCCGCCTCGCGCCCGCGCAGCAGGAGCGGATCGACGCCCACTTCCGCAAGCGCGTGCGCTCGGTGCAGGCGGTCGACCGCGCGCTGGGACGGATCCGTCGCGAGCTGCGACAGCTCGGTGTCGAACGGAACACCTATGTCGTCTTCAGCTCCGACAACGGCTTCCACATGGGCCAGCATCGCCTCACGCCCGGCAAGCTGACCGCCTACGACCCGGACATCCGCGTGCCGCTCGTCGTCGCCGGCCCGGACGTGCCGGCCGGCACGACGGTCGAGGAGATCGCCGAGAACGTCGACCTCTGCCCGACCTTCGGCGAGCTGGGCGGCGCGACCGTGCCGGCGGACGTCGACGGCCGCAGCCTCGTGCCGCTCCTGCACGGCCAGCCGGCGCCGGCCGACTGGCGCAGGGCGGCGCTGATCGAGCATCGCGGCACGGTCACCTCGCCGGCCGATCCCGACTTCCCGGCGCGCGGC
>DATIOB010000473.1:0-29980 GCA_035473605.1 Conexibacter sp. | reverse complement strand
GAGGCGAACGGTGCCGACCTCGGTCCTTCCGAGGTCGCAGCCGGTGCTGCCATGGCAGCCGAACGCGGCACACGTGTGCTGCTGTTCGGTCCTGCCGCTGAGATCGGCGACGTCCCCGAAGGCGTCGAGGTCGTCGACGCCCCGCGCTCGATCGCGAAGGCGCCCGACCCCGCGCTGGCCGTCCGCGGCACGCCCGACGCGTCGATCGTGCTCGCGACCAAAGCGGTCGCCGAAGGACGCGCCGACGCGCTCGTCTCCGGCGGCTCGACCGGCGCCGCGCTGGCCGCCGGCCTCTTCAACATCCGCCGCGCTCGCGGCATCTACCGGCCCGCGCTCGCGCTGCCGATGCCGGTTCCGGGCGCGCCCGTGCTGCTGCTCGACGTCGGTGCCTCGGTCGAGGTCCGGCCCGAGCACCTCGTCCAGTTCGCCTTCATGGGCGCGGCCTTCGCGCAGTCGGTGATGGGCGTCGAGGCGCCGCGGATCGGCCTGCTCTCCAACGGCGAGGAGCCCGGCAAGGGCACGCCCGACGTGACGGCCGCCCACGCCCGCCTGGTCGAGACCGGCGGCCGCATCAACTTCATCGGCAACGTCGAGGGCACGCAGGTGGTCGACGGCGTCGCCGATGTCGTCGTGATGGACGGCTTCACCGGCAACGTCACGCTGAAGCTGATCGAGGGCGTCTCCAGCAAGCTGATGCGCTCGATCAGAGAGACGGCGATCCAGACGCCGCGCGGCCGCCTCGGCGGGCTGCTGCTGCGCAAGCCGCTGAAGTCGCTGCGCGAGACGCTCGACCCCGAGCTGGCCGGCGGCGCCTACATGCTCGGCCTGCGCCGCACCGGCGTCGTCGCACACGGCCGCTTCACGCGCACCGGCTTCGCACGCGCGATCGAGGTCGCGGAGCGGGCCGTGAGAGAGGACGTCGTCGGCCGCACGCTGACCGCGCTCGACGCTGCCGGCGCGCTGCGTCAGGCACCGTCGTCCGACGCCCCGGCTAGCGTCCAGTCGTCATGACTCGCGAGGAGATCCTCACCCTCATCCGCAACCACCTGGCTGACGAGTTGGCGATCGAGCCGGCGCGGATCCAGGAGGAGACGCGCTTTCGCGAGGACCTCGAGGCCGACTCGCTCGACCTCTACACGCTCGTGCAGGAGCTGGAGGACAGCTACGGCGTGCAGATGTCCGACGAGCAGGCGGCAGGGGTCCTCTCGGTCGGCCAGGCGATCGACTTCGTGCTCGCCTCCGGGGTCGCGGACCGCGGACCCGGAGCCTGAGCGCTGCGCCTGCTCGCCGACCTGCTCGACCGGCTGCCAGACGACCTGGCGCGCCAGGTCTTCACCCACTCGTCGTGGACCGACAGACGCTCGGACTCCTACGAGCGGCTCGCCTTCCTCGGCGACAGCGTCCTCGGTCTCGCCGTCACGACCCATCTCTATCCGCGCCTGGCGGCTGAGCGCTACGGCGCCGGCCGGCTGACGAAGATCCGCGCCCAGGCGGTCTCGGGCAGATCGTGCATGGAGGTCGCGGAGCGGCTCGGCGTGCCCGAGCGGCTGCGCACCGCCGCGCCCGAGGGCGTCGGCCAGAACGCGGAGGCGCTGGTGCGGACCGAGCGCGTCCTCGCGTCGGTGATCGAGGCCGTGATCGGCGCCGTCTACCTCAGCAACGGCTATGACGTGACCGCCGACGCGGTCGTCGAGGCGTTCGAGCCGGAGATCACCAGCGCGCTGGAGCACCCGGTCGACTTCAAGTCGGCGTTGCAGGAGAGACTGGCCAGGCGCGGCGACGTCGTCGCCTACTCGGTCTCGTCCGAGGAGGGCCCGCCGCACGACCGCATCTTCCAGGTCGTCGCCGAGGTCGCCGGCAGAGAGGTCGGCAGCGGTCGCGGGCGCAGCAAGAAGGACGCCGAGCAGGAGGCGGCCCGCGCGGCCTTGGACGCGATGGGAGCATAGGAACCGCCGATGCACCTCAAATCGCTCACGCTGAAGGGCTTCAAGTCGTTCCCCGACCGCACCAAGCTCGCGTTCGGGCCCGGCGTCAGCGTGGTCGTCGGCCCCAACGGCTCGGGCAAGTCGAACGTGACCGACGCGGTCCTGTGGGCGATGGGCGAGCAGTCGCCGCTGGCGATCCGCGGCCAGTCGATGCAGGACGTCATCTTCGGCGGCGGGCACGGCCGCAAGGCGAGCCAGTCGGCTGAGGTCGAGCTGGTGCTCGACAACTCCGACGGCACGTTGGAGATGGAGTTCGCCGAGGTCTCGATCCTGCGCAGGCTCGACCGCTCCGGCGACGGCGAGTACCGCCTCAACGGCGCCCGCTGCCGTCTCGCCGACGTGCTCGAGGTGCTCTCGGACACCGGCCTCGGCAAGGAGTCGCACTCGGTCATCTCGCAGGGCCGCGTCGAGGCGATCGTCACCTCCAAGCCGAAGGACCGCCGGCTGCTGATCGAGGAGGCGGCCGGCCTCGGCAAGCACCGCAAGCGCCGCCGTCGCGCGCAGCTGAAGCTCGCCAGGACGCAGGACAACCTCGATCGCGCGCTCGACGTCGAGCGCGAGGCGCGCTCCCGCCTGCGGCCGCTCAAGCGCCAGGCGGAGGCCGCGGAGCTGCACGAGCGGATCGAGCGTCAGTCGCTGGAGGCGCGCTGGGAGCTGGGCCGCGACGCCGCCCGCGCGACGCGGCTGGAGCTGGCGCAGGCCGAGGAGGCCGTCAGCGGCGCCCGCACCCGGCGCGACGAGGCCGAGCAGGCGCTCAGCGCCGTCGCCAGACGCCGCGAGGAGGCCGAGCAGGCGCTGCAGGCGCGCAGCGAGCAGCGCGAAGAGCTGTCGGGCCGCGCCTACCGCGCGCGCAGCGCCAACGAGCGCGTCGGGATGCGGTTGGAGGCCGTCCGCGGCACCGCGCAGTCGCTGGGCGAGCGGATCATCCGCCACGAGGCCGAGCTGATCGCGCTGCGCGAGCAGGCCGCGGCCGACGTGATCGATCCGGAGGCGGCCGGCCGCGTCAGCTCGCTGCAGGAGGAGCTTGCGCGGCTCGAGCGCGACCGCAGAACAGAGTTGGAGCGCGAGCTGGCGGAGCTGGAGGCGAGACGCTCGGCGGCCGCCGCCGAGGTGCAGCGGCTGCGCGCCGTCGTGGAGGAGCGCAGAGCGGTGCTCGCCGCCGCCGAGCAGAGAGCCGACGCCGCCCGCGCCGCCCGTCGCGAGGCCGAGAAGGTCGTCGATCTCGCCCGCCGCGAGGCCGCCAGAGTCGGCGGCCAGCTGGCGGCGGCCAACCAGTTCCTGCGCTCGCAGGCCGGCGCCCCCGGCGGCGCGCCCGCGCTCGCCGACAGACTCGAGGTCGACGGCGGCTTCGAGCTGGCGCTCGCCGCCGCGCTCGACGGCCGCCTGCGCGCGGCGGTCGTCGCCGACCGTGCTCAGGGGATCGCGCTGCTGGAGAGAGCCGGCCGCGACGGCGGCTCAGCGCTCGTCGCGCGCTCCGGATCCGCCGACGCCACGCCGGCCGCTTCCGCCGACCCCGCCGCGACCCCGCCCTGCGACGGCGCCCGGCGCCTGCTCGACCACGTCCGCGGCCCCGCCGAGACGCTTGCGATCGCGGCGCCGCTGCTGCGCGACACGTGGGTCGTCGAGGACGTGACCGCCGTCCCCGAGCAGTTCGCCGGCATCGCCGTGACCGCCGACGGCCGCGTCTGGAACGGCGCGCTGCGGGTCCTGCGCCAGGTCCCCGGCGGCGGCGAGGAGCGCGTCCTGGCCGAGCGCAACCGCCGCGACGCGCTGATCGCCGAGAGCGAGAGAGCGGCGGCGGCCGAGCAGGAGGCGCTGCAGGCGGTCGAGGCCGCCTCGACCGGCATCGGCGCCTTCGACGCGACCCGCGACGAGGCCGAGAGAGCGCTGCGCGAGAGCGTTCGCGCGACCGACGAGGCGGTCGAGTCCGAGCATCGCGCGCGGCTGCTGATCGAGCAGCGCCGCAAGGCCGAGGACGCTGGTCCCGGCGCGATCCGCCGCGCCCAGATCGAGGCCGAGCTGGCGGCCGAGCGCCGCCTCGCCGAGCGCGCCGAGCGCGAGCGGGCCGAGCGCAGCGGGCGGATCGCCCAGGCCGAGGCGCGTCTCGCCGCCGAGCAGGCGGTCGTCCCGCAGGCCGAGCGGCTGGTCGAGACCTTCGCCGAGCTGGCGAGCGCGATCGCCGCGCGCGTCGAGCTGTTCGACGCCGAGCTGGCCGCCCATCGCGCCGCCGGCGAACACGTCGCGGTCGAGCTGCGCTCCTGCGCGCGCGAGGAGGCCGAGCTGCAGGGCCGGCTCAAGCGCGACGGCGAGGCGGTCACCTCCTCGGAGGTGCGCGCGCAGCAGGCGCGCGACCGCTCGCAGGACGCCGAGGCGGAGCTGACGGCGCTCGCCGAGCGGCTCGGGCTCGACCCCGAGCCGGCCGAGCAGCCGCTGCCCGACGAGGAGCGCGCGGCGCTGGCGCAGCGGATCGAGAGACTGGCGCGGCGGCGCGACCAGCTCGGTCCGGTCAACCCGCTCGCGAAGGACGAGTACGACGAGGCGATGGCGCACGTCGAGGAGCTGGAGCGCCAGCGCAACGACCTCGAATCGGCGCTGCGCGAGCTGAACACGCTGATCAAAGACACCGACCGGCAGATCCGCGAGACCTTCGAGGAGACCTTCGACGCCGCCGCGAGAAACTTCGAGGAGCTGGCGCAGCAGGTCTTCCCCGGCGGCCGCGGCAGACTGCGGCTGGTGCGCGAGGACGCCGGCCCGCGGCCGGTGATCGGCGGCGTCAGCGACGACGCCAGTGAGGTCGAGGCGGCCGCTGAGGCGGCCGAGTCCGACGCCGACGTCGACGAGCGCGACGACGAGGACCTGCACGGCGTCGAGATCGAGATCACCCCGGCCGGCAAGTCGATGAAGCGGCTGACGCTGCTCTCCGGCGGCGAGAAGTCGATGACGGCGCTGGCCTTCCTCTTCTCCGTCTTCCTCGCCAAGCCGTGCCCGTTCTACATCCTCGACGAGGTCGAGGCGGCGCTCGACGACCTCAACATCGATCGCTTCCTGAGACTGCTGCGCAGCTACCGCGACCGCGCGCAGTTCATCGTCGTGACGCACCAGAAGCGCACGATGGAGGCCGCCGACAGCCTCTACGGCGTCTCGATGGGCGGCGACGGCATATCGAAGGTGATCTCGCGCAGACTGCCGCCGGAGCAGGCGGCGGAGGCCGAGGTCGAGTCCGCCGGCTCGGCCGCTTAGCCGAGCTGTTTCTCGAACCAGTGCGTCGCGAAGGGGTTGCCGTTGTAGTCGGCGATCTCGACGTAGCCGGTCGCGTGGTAGAGCGCGACCGCTTCGGGCTGCACGGCGTTCGTGTCGAGCCGCACGCGCGTGTGGCCCAGCTCGCGCGCCAGCGCCTCCAGCTCGCCGAGGATCATGCGCGCGATCCCGCGCCGCCGCGCTCCCGGCACGACGTACATCCGCTTCACCTCGCCGAGCTCGGGCGCCAGCGTCCGCACGCCGCCGCAGGCGACCGCGACGCCGCGATCCTCCGCCAGCAGGAAGGCGCCGCCGGGCGGCTCCAGCTCGTGCGGCTCGACCCAGCTGGCCGGACGCCTGCCGGCCGGCGGCTCGACCGGCGAGAACGGCCGCCCGCGCCCGACCAGCTCGGCGCCGTAGGCGCGCAGCAGTCGGCCGGCCTCGGGCGCGCCGGGACTGGCGCGCCGTATGCGGATGGGGGAGGTCTGCACATTGGTATCGTCGCCGATCCTCATGGCACGCGACTGGCAGGACCTCTTCATCATCCGCGACGGCGCCTCCGTGGCGACCCTCGACGACGAGCCGCAGGCGGCCGAGAAGCGCCGCGGCTTCTTCAGACGGCTGCGCGAGAACATGCGCAAGACGCGCGAGGCGCTCACGAGCGAGATCACCTCGACGCTGTTCGAGGATCTCGACGAGGAGACCTGGGAGCGGCTGGAGGAGGCGCTGATCGCCGCCGACGTCGGCGCCCGCACGACGGCCGAGATCGTCGAGCAGCTCGAGCAGGAGGCCTCCAGCGGCGAGCTGACCGGCGGCGAGCAGCTGACCGCCCGTCTGCAGGAGCTGCTGGCGAACGTCGCGCGCGTCGGCGAGCCGCGGATCGACCTGACGCCGGCGCCGACCGTGCTGCTGGTCGTCGGCGTCAACGGCACCGGCAAGACGACGTCGGTCGGCAAGCTCGCCTGGCACCTGCGCAAGGAGCTGGGGCAGAAGGTCGTGCTCGGCGCCGCCGACACCTTCCGCGCCGCGGCCGTCGAGCAGCTGGAGGAGTGGTCGCGCCGCGCCGACGTGCGGTTCGTCAAGGGGCCGCCCGAGTCCGATCCCGGCTCGGTCGCCTACGAGGCGGTCGCGACCGGCGTGCGCGAGGGCGCCGACGTCGTGATCGTCGACACCGCCGGCCGTCTGCACACGCAGGACAACCTGATGGCGGAGCTGGCGAAGGTCCGTCGCGTGATCTCCAAGCAGCTGCCGGACGCGCCGCACGAGACGCTCATCACCGTCGACGCGACGACCGGGCAGAACGGTCTGCGCCAGGCGAAGCTGTTCGCCGAGGCGGTCGACGTCAGCGGAATCGTGCTGACGAAGCTCGACGGGACCGCGAAGGGCGGCATCGCGCTGGCGATCGCGCGCGAGCTGGGGATCCCGGTGAAGATGATCGGGATCGGCGAGAGCCTCGAGGACCTGCGCCCGTTCGATCCCGACGACTTCGCGCGGGCGCTGCTGTCCTGACGCGGCCCCGCCCGCTTCGTCGCCGCCTGCGCGCCCGGTAAGCTCGCGCCGACCATGGACGACTGGGTCATCTGGGTCATCCTCGCGGTCGTCTTCGGCGCCGGCGAGATCATGACGACGAGCTTCTTCCTCGCGCCGTTCGGCATCGGCGCCGTCGCGGCGGCGATCGCCGCGGGCGTGGGCGCCGGCGTCGGCATCTCGGCGGCGGTCTTCATCCTCGTCTCGGTGCTGATGCTGCTGTTCGTGCGGCCGATCGCCCGCGCGCACCTGAGAACGCCGGCGATGCTGCGGACCGGCACGGCGGCGCTGATCGGGCGTCGCGCGATGGTGGTCGAGCGGATCAGCAACGACGACGCGGTCGGCTCCGTGCGGATCGACGGCGAGGTGTGGACCGCGCGCGCCTACGACGACGACGAGGTGATCGAGGCGGGCAGACCCGTCACGGTCGTGGAGATCAAGGGCGCCACGGCGCTCGTATCCGAGTGAGCAGGCGCCTGCGGTCGCGGGTCGCGGAACCAACCGAGTAGGGGAGATCACCACACATGGCCGGCCTCATCGTTCTTGCCGTCATCGCGCTGTTCATATTGTTCGTGGCGGCGCGGACCATACGCATCATCCCGCAGGCGCGGGCAGGCGTCGTCGAGCGGCTCGGCCGTTACAGCCGCACGCTCAACCCCGGCCTGACGATCGTGGTCCCCTTCATCGACAAGGTCAAGCCGCTGATCGACCTGCGCGAGCAGGTCATCACGTTCGCCCCGCAGCCGGTCATCACCGAGGACAACCTCGTCGTGCAGATCGACACCGTCCTCTACTTCACGATCACCGATCCGAAGTCGGTCACCTACGAGGTCGCCAACCCGCTGCAGGCGATCGAGCAGCTGACGGTGACGACGCTGCGCAACGTGATCGGCGGCATGACGCTCGAGGACGCGCTCACCAGCCGCGACAACATCAACTCGCAGCTGCGCGTCGTGCTCGACGAGGCGACCGGCAGATGGGGCATCCGGATCGCCCGCGTCGAGCTGAAGTCGATCGACCCGCCCGGCTCGATCCAGGAGGCGATGGAGAAGCAGATGCGCGCCGAGCGCGACCGCCGCGCCACGATCCTCCAGGCCGAGGGCGTCAAGCAGTCGCAGATCCTCACCGCCCAGGGCGACCAGCAGTCGGCCGTCCTGCGCGCGCAGGGCGAGCGCGAGGCCGCGATCCTCAGAGCCGAGGGCGAGGCGAGAGCGATCCAGACGGTCTTCACTGCGATCCACGAGGGCCGCCCCGACCGCGAGCTGCTCAGCTACCAGTACCTGCAGATGCTCCCGAAGCTGGCCGACGGCCAGGCGAGCAAGGTGTTCGTGATCCCGTCGGAGTTCACGCAGGCGCTCGGCGGCCTCGGCAGCGCGATCGGAAGCGCGATCGGCGGCGTCGCGCCGCAGCCTCCGGCCCCGCCGGCCGGCGGCGGCGCTCCCACCGAGCCCGACGGCCCGCGCGCGCTGCCGCAGCCGCCGAAGCCGACCGATCCCCCGACCGCCTGAGCGCGGCTGGCACGCGGCCCGGGTTTCCCTCCCGGGCCGAGCGCCGGCCAGGTAGATTCTGGGGAACATGTTCGACTCACTCGCCGAGAAGCTGCAGGCCACGCTCGCGGACGTCCGCGGGCGCGGCACCCTGACCGAGGACGACGTCAACGCGGCGATGCGCGAGATCCGCCTCGCGCTGCTCGAGGCCGATGTCAACTTCAAGGTCGTCCGGCAGTTCACGACCCAGCTGAAGGAGCGCTGCCTCGAGGCTGATGTGATCGGGCAGCTGAACCCCGGCCAGCAGGTCGTCAAGATCGTCAACGACGAGCTGTCGGAGCTGATGGGCGGCGAGTCGGTCGAGCTGAAGTTCTCCTCCAGCCCGCCGACGGTGATCCTGATGGCCGGTCTGCAGGGCTCCGGCAAGACGACGGCGACCGCCAAGCTGGCGCGCTACCTGAGAGAGCAGCACAGATCGTCGGTCGCGGTCGCGGCCTGCGACGTCTACCGCCCGGCCGCGGTCGAGCAGCTGATCACGGTCGGCAGACAGGCCGGCGCGGAGGTCTACGAGAGAGGCACCGACGCCGATCCGGTCGAGATCGCGAAGTGGGCCCACGAGCGCGCCACCCGCGAGGGCAAGGACGTGCTGATCGTCGACACCGCCGGCCGCCTGCACGTCGACGAGAACCTGATGAAGGAGCTCGCCGAGATCAAGCGCGTCACGAACCCGACCGACGTGCTGCTCGTGGTCGACGCGATGACCGGTCAGGACGCCGTCAACGTCGCGGAGCAGTTCGCCGAGGTCGTGCAGTTCGACGGCGTCGTGATGAGCAAGCTCGACGGCGACGCCCGCGGCGGAGCCGCGCTGTCGGTCAAGTCGGTCACCGGCAAGCCGATCCTGTTCGCCTCCACCGGCGAGAAGCTCGACAACTTCGAGCGCTTCCATCCGGACCGGATGGCGCAGCGGATCCTCGGCATGGGCGACGTGATGACGCTCATCGAGAAGGCCGAGTCGCAGTTCGACGAGGCGCAGGCGAAGGAGCTCGAGCGCAAGATCCGCAAGTCGGAGTTCGGCCTCGACGACTTCCTCGACCAGCTCAGACAGGTCCGCAAGCTCGGTCCGCTGCAGTCGCTGCTGGGGATGATGCCGGGCCTCGGCGGCCACCAGCTGCGCAACCTGAGAGTCGACGAGCGCGAGTTCGACCGCATTCAGGCGATCATCACCTCGATGACGCCGGAGGAGCGCCGCAATCCCGAGATCATCAAGGGCTCGCGGCGGATCCGGATCGCGAGAGGCTCGGGCACCAACGTCCAGGCCGTGAAGGCGCTGATCAGACAGTTCTCGCAGATGCAGAAGCTGATGAAGTCGATGCAGTCCGGCAAGATGCCCGACATCGGCGCGCTGATGCGGCAGGGGCGCTGAGCGCGCGTCACGTCGCGAGCGACCTCGAAGCCCGCGCTCCGGCGCGCGCAGCCCCACCCGACAGGCGGGATTCCGCTACCCTCCCTCGTCGGCTTCGACTCAATCTCCGAAAGGGAATCGTGGCAGTACGACTCCGGCTGACCCGCGTGGGCGCCAAGAAGAACCCGATCTGGCGCATCGTCGCCGCTGATCAGCGCTCCAAGCGCGACGGCCGTGTGCTCGAGACGATCGGTCACTACAACGCCCAGACCGAGCCCTCGACGATCGTGCTCGACGAGGAGAAGGTCCGCGCCTGGCTGACGAAGGGCGCTCAGCCGAGCAACACGGTCGCGAAGCTCCTGAAGACCCAGGGCATCACGGGTCCGACGGCCTAGTGACGTCCCTCCGCGGCGTGCGTTCAGCATGAGAGAGCTGCTCGAGTACCTCGCCAGACAGCTGGTCGACCACCCCGACGAGGTGGAGGTCGACGAGTTCGAGGAGGAGGACGGAACGCTCGTGCTCGAGCTCGCCGTCGCTGAGGATGACTACGGCAAGGTGATCGGGCGCGGTGGCCGCACGGCCAACGCGCTGCGCCTCGTCGTGAAGGCAGCCGCGGTGAAGGACAACCGCCGCGTCCTGGTCGACATCGTCGACTGATCTCGATGGACCAGGAGCAATCGGCCGCGCAGCCGCCGGCCGCCGCCGGCGGCGCCGGTGAAGAGTGGCTGCTGGCCGGCCGCGTCGGCAGACCGCATGGGCTCGACGGCAGCGTCCACGTGACGCAGCCGCGCGCCGCCCTGCTCGACGCCGTCGAGGCGCTGGTGGTCGACGGCCGCGGCGAGCAGATCGTCCGTCGCGCCGGTACCGCCGCGAGACCGATCATCCGGCTCGCCTCGTGCACGTCGCGCACCGCCGCCGAGGCGCTGCGCGGCAGAGACCTGCTGGTCTCCAGAGCCGATGCGCCTCCGCTGGAGGAGGACGAGTGGTGGCCCGAGGAGCTGGAGGGCTGCCGCGTCCACGACGGCGCGCGCGAGGTCGGTGTCGTGCGCACGCTCCGTCCGCTGCCCTCCTGCGAGATCCTGGAGGTCGCACGCGACGGCGGCGGGGACGACCTGCTGGTGCCGCTGATCAGAGACGCCGTCCGCGGCGTCGACGTCGAGGCGCGCCGGATCGAGATCGACCTCGCCTTCCTCGGCGAGGAGGAGCGGCCGACCTCCTGATGCAGCTCGACGTCTTCACCCTCTTCCCGCAGTGGTTCGAGTGGTTCCGCACCCAGCGCCACGTCGAGAACGCCCAGCGCCTCGGCCATGAGCTTGCGTGCGTCAACTACCGCGACACGACGCCGCTCAGCGGCGGTCAGGTCGACGACACCCCGTTCGGCGGCGGTGCCGGCATGGTCCTGCGCGTCGACGTCGTCGAGACGGCGATGCGCGCCCGCTACGACTGCGATCCGCTCGAGCTGCGCAAGCGCCGGCGGGTGGTCGTGCTGACGCCCGGCGGTCGCCAGCTGGACGACCCGCTCGTCGACGAACTGGCCGCAGAGCCGGCGCTGACGCTGCTGTGCGGTCGCTACGAGGGCTTCGACGAGCGGATCGTCGAGCACTTCGCGACCGACGCGATCTCAATCGGGCGCTACGTGCTGGCCGGCGGCGAGCTGGCCGCGATGGTCGTCGCCGACGCGGTGCTGCGCAAGCTGCCCGGTGCGCTCGGCCATGTCGACTCCGCGCACGAGGAGTCGTTCAGCGCCGCGCTCGAGGGTGCTCCCGAGTACCCGCACTACACCCGTCCCGCCGAGTACCGCGGTTGGAGAGTTCCCGAGATCCTGCTCTCCGGCCACCACCAGCGCGTGCGCGATTGGCGCCTGGAGCAGAGCCGCGCGCGCGCGGCCGCCACAGAGGCCGGCGGCGTGCCCGCCGGCGACGACCCATCAGAGACTTCGTGAGGGGCGCGCATCACGCGGCCTCTCCGTCCGCTACCATTCCCGATCCGCGACGGCCGCGAGGGCCCCGCCAATTACTCTTGCCATGAGCACAGTTATCCAAAATCTTGAGCGCGAGCAGCTTCGACGCGCGCCGAAGTTCGACGCGGGCGACCGAGTCCGTGTCCACTTCCAGGTCATCGAGGGCACGCGTCGTCGTACGCAGGTCTTCGAGGGCGTTGTCATCAAGCGCCAGGGTCACGGCGTCCGCGAGACGTTCACCGTCCGCAAGCAGTCGTTCGGCGTCGGCGTGGAGCGTACGTTCCCCGTCCATTCGCCGAAGATCGAGAAGATCGAGGTTGCTGCCCGCGGTGACGTGCGTCGCGCGAAGCTCTACTACCTGCGCGGCCGCATCGGCAAGCGTGCTCGCGTCCGCGAGCGTCGCTCGATCGGGCCGGAGGAGGTCGTCGGGCGCGAACTGCTCTACACGCCCGGTGCCGTCGAGGAGGAGATCGCCCCCGAGGAGGCCGTGCTGGCCACCGAGGGTGCGCCCGCCGAGACCGACGCGACTGTCGCTGAGTCTGCCCCGGCTGAGGAGGCTGCCGCGGAGAGCGCGGCCGCTCCCACGGCTGAGGCGTCGTCCGAGACCACGGGCGACGCGGCCGACGGCTCTGACGAGCCGAAGGCCAAGGCCGACTCCGAGTAACAACGCGTGCGGAGAAAGCCGAAGTCGGCCTCCGGCTCGCTGCTGGAGCTGGTCTTCATCGTGGCCGTCGCACTCGGCCTCGCGCTCGGAATCCAGGCGTTCATCGTCAAGCCATACCGGATTCCGAGCGGCTCGATGGAGCCGACCCTCGCGGTTGGCGAGCGCGTGCTCGTCAACCGCATCGGCAACAACTTCTCCGACCCGAAGGTGGGGGACATACTCGTCTTCCACCCGCCCAAGGGCGCGGACGTCAACGAGTGTGGGATCCCGGGGCAGGGCCCGTTCTACGACGGGCCGCAGAGCCGGGTTCCCTGTTCCCGCTCGACGCCGACCGCCTCTGACCAGAACTTCATCAAGCGGGTCGTCGGCGGGCCCGGCGACCGTGTCGCGATCAGAGACGGTCACGTCGTCCTCAACGGCAGAGTCCAGCAGGACTCGTTCATCAAGGATTGCGGACAGGGCGCCGACTGCAACCTTGGGACGATCACGATCCCGAGAGACCAGTTCTTCATGATGGGCGACAACCGCGGCGAGTCGGACGACAGCCGCTACTGGGGCCCGATCAAGCGTGACTGGGTCATCGGCGGGGCGTTCGCCAGCTACTGGCCGCCCAAGCGCATCGGCCCGCTCTGAGCCGACGCGACGACGACGCTTGACGCGCGGCGTTCGCGCCGCCTCCGGCCCTCCGGTGCCGCGGGCGAGCCGCTGCTGCGCCCTTCTGACGATCGTCGACCGCTCGTTGCGGACTTCGGCGAATCGTTCCGCCGGCGGCATCGTGCATGATGAGCCCAAGCGATGCGCGACCCGAGCACAACCGCAGAGATGACGCCCGCACCGGCTCCGCGCAGAAGACGCCGTGCGCGCCCCCCGGGACGCAGACTGTTCGCGTTCGATCGTGAGTTCGGCACCCGGTTCGTCGCGGGGGCGGACGAAGCCGGCCGCGGTTGCTTGGCCGGTCCGCTCGTCGCGGCCGCGGTGCTGTTCGACTACGAGCAGCTGTCGCGCTCGGACCTCCGCGCGCTCAGCTCGCTGAACGACTCCAAACAGCAGACCGAGCAGCGCCGCAACGAGCTGTTCCCGGTGATCCTGCGTGTCGCCACCCGAGTCGCGGTGATCTCGCGCTGCGCGCCGGGGATCGATCGGCGCGGGCTGCACGTGACCAACCTCGCGGCGCTTCACGACGCGCTCGCTCGCGTCGCGCGCGATGGCTGCATCTGCCTGAGCGACGGGTTCCCGGTGGCCGACGTCGGATATCCGCAGCAGGCGGTCGTCGGCGGCGACGCGCGCAGCGCCGCGATCGCCGCCGCCTCCGTGATCGCGAAGGTGACGCGAGACCGCTTCATGCACCGTGCCGACGCTGCCCATCCCGGCTGGGAGTTCGCCTCGCACGTCGGGTACGCCACCAGAGAACACCGAGCTGCGATCGAGCGGCTCGGGATCACGCCGCTGCACCGGCTGTCGTTCCAGTCGGCGGCGTACCAGCAGCTCGCGCTCTGAGCCGTTCCGTCGGCCGCCGTCTCTGGCCGCCGCGGCGCCGGCGTCGCACCGGGCGAGCGGGCGCTGCTCACTCGCGCGCATCAGAACGCCCCCTCGAGATGCTCCAGCGCCACGAGGGCGCCCGACGCGTCGACCGTTACGCCGACGGCGTCGAAGCGCAGTTCGGGGCTGTATGACCGCCCTGGCTGATCGCTGAGCCAGGTCAGCGCCATTCGCCGCAGCCGGCGACGTTGGGCCTCCCGCAGACCTTCGAACGGCGAGGTCACGCCCGCACGGCGCGTCTTGACCTCGCAGAAGACGATGCGATCGGCGTCGCAGGCGACGACGTCCAGTTCCCCGTAGCGCGTGCGGTAGTTGCGGTCGAGCACGACAAAGCCGCGGCGCTCCAGGTGCTCGACCGCGAGCTGTTCGCCGCGGCGTCCGAGGCGGTGGCGGGGATCGGTTGACATGGCCGGAACCGTACGCTCCGTGGCTCACGTGTTTCACCCCGCGATTGCAACGATTTGCAGGAGGAACTGTTCAGTCTTTCCGCTGCGCAGAATTGTTGCAATCCGCGTCCCACGTGCAACACCTGACTCCGTAGCGTGCCGGGCATGCTCAGCCGTGTCGCCACGTTCGCCATCGACGGGATCGACCCCCGACCCGTCTGGGTGGAGGTCGACATCCGTCCCGGCCTGCCGGCCTTCTGCGTCGTCGGGATGGCGGGCAAGGCGGTGCGGGAGGCGCGCGACCGCGTTCGCGCGGCGATCCTCAACAGCGGCTTCGAGTTTCCCGCCCGGCGGATCACCGCCAACCTCGCGCCCGCGAGCCTGCCGAAGGTCGGTCCCGGCTTCGACGCCGGCCTGGCCATCGGTCTGCTCGCCGCCAGCGGGCAGTGCGCGGCCGAGGAACTGCACCGCTGGGCGATCTTCGGCGAGCTGTCGCTCGGCGGCGAGCTGCGTCCCTGCCGCGGCGCGCTCGCGGCGGCGGAGGGGGCACGCCGCAGCGGTCTCGCCGGTCTGATCGTCCCGCGCGAGCGCGCGGCCGAGGCGGCGCTGGTCGAGGGAATCGAGGTCGCCGCGGTCGACAGCCTGCGCGCCGCGGCGACCGTGCTGGCGGGCGGTGAGCGCCAGCCGCTGCCGGCTGTGTCTGCAGCGGTCGCTGCACCGGTCCCGGAGGAGGAGCTGGACCTCTCCGACGTGCGTGGCCACGACCTGCCGCTGCGGGCGCTCGAGATCGCGGCGGCCGGCGGGCACAACCTGCTGATGGAGGGGCCGCCGGGCAGCGGCAAGACGATGCTCGCGCGCCGGCTGCCGTCGCTGCTGCCGCCGCTGACGAGAGACGAGGCGCTGGAGGTGACACGGATCCACAGCGTCGCCGGCGTCCATCGCCATCCCGGCCTCGTGCGGATGCGGCCGTTCCGCGGTCCGCACCACACGATCTCCGCCTCCGGCCTGGTCGGAGGCGGTCAGGTGCCGGTGCCGGGAGAGGCAAGCCTCGCCCATCGCGGGGTGCTGTTCCTCGACGAGCTGTCCGAGTTCGCGCGGCCGAGCCTCGAGGCGTTGCGCCAACCGCTGGAGGACGGCCACGTCACGATCGTGCGCGGACAGCGCGCGCTGCTGTTCCCGACGCGCTTCACGCTCGTCGCGGCGACCAACCCGTGCCCATGCGGCTTCGCCGGCAGCGATCGCTCCTGCACCTGCGGCGAGGCGGAACTGGCTCGACATCGCCGACGCCTCAGCGGTCCGCTGCTGGACCGGCTCGACCTCCTCATGGCCGTCGAGCGGCCGACCGCGGCGGACCTGCGGGCGCCGGCACGCACCTCGTCGGAGCGTCTGCGTGCGAGAGTGCTCGCCGCCCGCGAGCGGCAGCAGCGGCGACTCGAAGGCACGTCGGCGAGCTGCAACGGTCAGCTCGATGCGCGGCTGGTGCGCTCGCACGTGAAGGTCGACGAGACGGCCGAGCGTGCGCTCGGGCGAGCCTACGACTCGGGCGCGCTCAGCGCGCGCGGGCACGATCGCGTGCTGCGCGTCGCGGCGACGATCGCCGACCTCGACGCGCGTGACCGGGTGCAGCTCGACGACGTGATGCAGGCGCTGGCGCTGCGCCTGCGGGATGCCGGACAGGGGGTGCCGAGATGATGCGGGTGCAAGAGGAGCGCCGGACGACGTGCTCACGCTGTCTGCGACGGGCATGGCTGATCGCCCGTTTGGTCGGCAACATCGAGCTGGCGTGGGCCGCTCGCAGACCGCTGCCGGCGGTGCTGTCGCTCCCGGACGGAGAGCTGCTCGCTGCGCTGGCAGGCGAGCAGCGCAGACGGCTCGAGCACGAGTACGAGCGCTTCGACGCCGCCGCGGCGCTGCAGCGTTGCGCCGACCGCGCGGTGACGGCGATCTGCCGCTGCGACGAGCGCTACCCGCGGCGGCTGGCGGAGCTGCCCGACGCGCCGGCGGCGCTGCATGTGCTCGGCGATCCGGCCCGGTTCGTCGAGCTGGTCGGCGCTGACTGCGTCGCGATCGTCGGCGCGCGGCGCGCGACGCCGTACGGGCTGGAGCAGGCGCGCGGACTGGGCCGCGGGCTGACGACCGCGGGCTTGACGGTCGTCAGCGGGATGGCGCTCGGGATCGACTCGGCAGCGCATGCCGGCGCGCTCGACGCCGGCGGTGGGACCGTCGCGGTGCTCGCCGGCGGGCCCGAGCGCGCCTATCCGGCGAGCAAGCGGCAGCTGCACGGCCAGATCGCGGCGGGCGGGGCGGTCGTCTCGGAGATGCCGCCGGGGACGGCGGCCCGGCGGTGGTGCTTTCCGGCCCGCAACCGCATCATCGCGGCGCTCGGGCACCTGACCGTCGTGGTCGAGGCGGGCGAGCGCTCGGGCTCGCTGATCACGGCTGGGCTCTGCCTCGATCTGGGCCGCGACGTCGCCGCTGTGCCGGGCTTGGTGACGTCGACGGCATCGGCCGGGACGAACGCGCTGATCGCCGACGGCGCGCGTCTGGTGCGCGGAGCGGGGGATGTGCTGGAGCTGCTCTACGGCGTCGACGCACCTGTGCTGGCGCCGGCCTCGGCCAGGGGCGGAGTGCTGCCGGCCGACCTCGGGGAGCTGCTGGAGCGGATCGGCCGCGGCCGCGACACGATCGCGGCGCTGACGGCCGACGGGCTGGGACTGGACACCGTGCTCGCAGGTCTGGCGCAACTGGAATTGCGCGGGCGCGTGCGCCGAGCAGCGGGCGGGCGCTATGTCTGCTGCGCGTGACGTCGCTGCCGCGCGGCAGGCCGACGCCCGGCGGCCCGCGGCGAAAGCGTGGGAGGCCGCAGCCGACGCGAGGCAGGCTGCCGGTCGGCCACCGATCGCGGGTTGGCCGCAGGCCGCCGGTGGGCGGGCAGCGGGCTGGCCGGGGCGCTGGCAGGGACCCGCGGGCGCTCTGCGCGCCAAACGTCCTAAGCTGCTCGCCGTGACAGCGAGAACGATCCCCGCGGTGCTCTCGATCGCAGGCTCAGACTCTGGCGGCGGCGCCGGGATCCAGGCCGACCTGAAGGCGTTCGCGGCCTGCGGCGTCCATGGAATGACGGCGATCACGGCGCTGACGGCGCAGAACACGGTCGGCGTCGACGCGGTGCGCGCGGTCGACCCGGAGATGATCGTCGCGCAGGTGCGGGCGGTCGCACGCGACATCGGCGTCGATGCGGTCAAGATCGGGATGCTCGGCACGGCGACGACGATCGAGGCCGTCGTGCGGGCGCTCGGCGAGCTGCCGGTGGGGACGCCGATCGTGCTCGACCCGGTGATGGTCTCCGAGTCCGGCGCACCGCTGCTGGAGCCCGAGGCGCGCACGGCGCTGATCGAGACGCTGCTGCCGCGCGTCACCGTCACCACCCCCAACGTGCCGGAGGCGCGCGTGATCGCCGGTGCCGACTCCGACAGCGACGCGCCGGAGCTGGCGCGCGCGATCCACGCGCTCGGCCCGCGCTACGTCGTCGTCACCGGCGGCCACCGCGAGCAGGCGACCGACGTGCTGTTCGACGGCGAGACGACGGTCGAGATCCCCGGCGAGCGCTACCCGGACGGCGCCGCCCACGGCTCCGGCTGCACCCATTCCTCCGCGCTGGCGGCCCATCTCGCGCTCGGGCTGCCGATCGCCGACGCCGCGCGCGCCGCCAAGCAGGTCGCCGCGCGGGCGGTGCGCGACGGGCTGCGCGAGATCGGGAGAGGCGCCGGGCCGGTCGACGCGCTCGGCATCCGCGACCGGCCGCCGGCCGGGACGCGCTGAGCGTCGCGACGGTCGCTTCCGGGCGAGCGAACCGCCCGCCGGACCGCGCTGAGGCGCGCCCACATCGCCCTGCGACGCACTGATCGTAAGCGCGACATAAACGCTCTGGCATAATCCGCCCATGAAGTTCCTGCGCATGAGACCGGGCCACGGAGAGGTGCTGATCGCCGAGGGCGACGTCGACGTGCAGGA
Source organism: Conexibacter sp. (assembly GCA_035473605.1). Taxonomy (GTDB): domain Bacteria; phylum Actinomycetota; class Thermoleophilia; order Solirubrobacterales; family Solirubrobacteraceae; genus Conexibacter. The sequence goes on along the minus strand of DATIOB010000473.1, from coordinate 11,782 downwards.
GCAGGAGCGGGAGCTGGTCGCGGAGTTCCGCCGTCAGCTCGACAGCGGGATGTGGGCGGCGGTGCCGCTCGTCGACCGCTCGGGCCGGCGCGAGGCGCAGATGGCCCGCAGCTTCGACGAGATCCCGCGCGACGCCGAGCGCGTCATCTTCTTCCCGCGCGCCTCCGGCGGGCAGTAGGCGGGCCGGCCGGTGGTCCTCGCCCTCACCGCCACGGGGATCGTCATCCTGGCGCTGCTCGGCGAGGTCATGCTGCCGCGGATCGAGCAGGCGATCGAGCACCATCGCGCGCGCCGCCGGCGCCTCCCGCAGGTCGCCGAGTTCGACGTCGACCCCGGTCGCGAGCGGCGCGCCGAGGCGCGCGCCCGCCAACTGCTGAAGTCGTGCGTCAACGACGAGGACTGGGAGATGTACCGCGACCTCGGCTTCATCCGCGTCTGGGGCACGAGAGGGCGCGACGAGACGCGCGGCGAGCCGTACGGCTACCTCGTCTACCCGCACAAGCCGATCCTCGCCTATGTCCCGCAGACCGGCCGCCTGCTGAACGAGTACTGCGTCGAGTTCCCCGACCAGACGCGCCCCTACGGCAGCGCCAGGCTGCCCGACTCCGACGACGTGCTCGCCAAGTGGATGGCGCTCACCGGTGACGAGCGGCGGTTGATCGGCTCTTCCAACATGCACCTTCCCGGGCGGCAGATCGACCCGCGCCAGGTCAAGCGCGACCTGTGGCGTCTGCGGCAGTGGGAGCGGGCGCGGGCACGGGCCGCGAGCGGCGCAGGCGGCGACGAGCGCGGCCCGGGCGGCGACGAGGGCGGCTCGACACGGGACAGTAGAGTCCCGATGTCGTGAGCCAGGAACCGTTCGACCTCAAGCACCGCAGTCGCGCCCTGACCGAGGGCCCGCACCGCGCCGCGGCACGCTCCTACCTCCACGGCATCGGCTACTCCGCCGAGGACCTCGCGAAGCCGATCGTCGGCGTCGCGCACTCGTGGATCGAGACGATGCCGTGCAACTTCAACAACCGCGTGCTCGCGGCGAGGGTGAAGGAGGGGATCCGCGCCGCCGGCGGCACGCCGATGGAGCTGAACACGATCGCGATCTCCGACGGCATCACGATGGGCACGTCGGGCATGCGCGCCTCGCTCGTCTCGCGTGAGCTGATCGCCGACTCGATCGAGCTGGTCGCCAGCGCCCACCACTTCGACGCGATCGTCGTGATCAGCGGCTGCGACAAGACGATCCCCGGCACCGTGATGGCGCTCGCGCGCCTCGACATCCCTTCGCTGATGCTCTACGGCGGCTCGATCCGCCCCGGTGTCTACAAGGGCGAGGAGGTGACGATCCTCAACGTCTTCGAGGCCGTCGGCGCCCACGCGGTCGGCAGAATCAGCGACGAGGAGCTGCACGGGCTCGAAGAGGCCGCCTCGCCCGGTGCCGGCGCCTGCGCCGGCCAGTTCACCGCCAACACGATGGCGATGGCCTTCGAGGTGCTCGGCATCTCGCCCGCCGGCTCGGCGATGGTGCCCGCCGAGGACGGCAGAAAGCGCGAGGTCGCCTTCGAGGTCGGCGAGCTGGTGATGGACGTGCTCAGACGCGGCCTGCGCCCCAGCGACGTGATCACCAAGCCGGCATTGGAGAACGCGATCGCCGCCGTCGCGATGAGCGGCGGCTCGACCAACGCCGTCCTCCACCTGCTCGCGGTCGCCAAGGAGATGGGCGTCCCGCTCAAGATCGACGAGTTCGACCGCATCAGCGAGGCGACGCCGATGCTCTGCGACCTCGCCCCGGGCGGCAGATACAACGCAACCGACCTCTACGCGGCCGGCGGCGTCCCGGTCGTCTTCAAGCGCCTCAGAGAGCACGGCAGACTGCACGCCGACGCGATCACGGTCACCGGCCAGACCGCCGGCGAGATCGCCGACGCGGCCCAGGAGACGGCCGGCCAGGTCGTCGTGCGGCCGCTCGAGCAGCCGCTGAAGGCCACCGGCGGCTTCGCGATCATGAGAGGCAACGTCGCGCCCGACGGCAGCGTGATCAAGCTCGCCGGCCACGAGCGCCGCTTCCACGTCGGCCCCGCGAAGGTCTTCGACGGCGAGGAGGCGGCGATGAGAGCCGTGCTCGCGAGCGAGATCGAGGCCGACGACATCGTCGTGATCCGCAACGAGGGCCCGGCCGGCGGCCCCGGCATGCGCGAGATGCTCGCCGTCACCGCGGCGATCATCGGCGAGGGTCTCGGCGACAGCGTCGCGCTGATCACCGACGGCCGCTTCTCCGGCGCCAGCCACGGCTTCATGGCCGGTCACATCGCGCCCGAGTCGGTCCACGGCGGTCCGATCGCGGCGCTGAAGACGGGCGACACGATCACGATCGACGTCGACAACCGCCGCATCGACGTCGACCTGACCGACGCCCAGATCGAGGAGCGGCTGCGCGCCTACGAGGTCCCGCCGCGCCACGACCACAACGTCGACGTGGCGATCCGCAAGTACGCCAAGCTCGTCGGCAACGCCTCCGAGGGCGCCGTCACGCACTGAGGCGGGGCGCAGCCCTACGCGCTGAGGAAGTTCGCGAGCAGCCCGTTGAACAGCAGCGGGCGCTCGAGCATCGGCACGTGGCCGGTGTCGGGCAGGATCACCTTGCGCGATCCGGTGATCAGGCGTTCGAAGCGGTGGGCGTCGGCGAGCGGGACGACCCTGTCGTCGGCGCCCCAGACGATCAGCGTCGGGCAGACGAGCTGCTCCAGCCTGTCGCGCACGTTGTAGCTCAGCAGCGAGTCGAGCGCGGGCAGGAAGCCGGCTCTGCCCGAACCCTCCATCAGCTCGTAGGCCAGCGGCGCCGGCAGCCGCTCCGGGTGGCGGGCGACGAACCGCAGCACCAGCCGGCGCAGCCCCGAGCGGCGGGCGAACGGCTCGTGGCGCGAGGCGCCCCACGCCGTCACGAGCCCGAGCCCGCGCGCGACCGTCAGCGCCGGCGCGCGGTTGACGCGGTCACCGGAGATCCCGGCGGCCGCGACCAGCACGAGCCGCTCTACCCGCTGCGGCAGCGCGAGCGCCAGCTCGATCGCGACGAAGCCGCCCATCGAGTTGCCGACGACGGCCGCCGGCCCCTCGATGCCGAGCGCGTCGAGCAGCTGGCCGAGGAAGCTGGCGTAGCCGGCCATCGAGATCTCGCGCTCCGGCAGCTCGGAGGCGCCGAAGCCGGGCAGGTCGACCGCGATCACGCGGTGCGAGGCGGCGAACGCCGGCAGCTGCTCCAGCCAGTTCTGCCAGCAGCCGGAGAGGCCGTGGACGAACAGCAGCGGCGGCCCGGAGCCCAGCTCGACGACGTTCGCCCAGCGACCGTCGATGCGCAGCCAGCGCTGGTGCTCGCGCCAGTCGACGTCGAGCCACGCGGAGCGCGGCCCCGCCGTCGCACGGGGTGATCTCAAGCCGTCCGTGGCTGCCGTCACGTGCGCCATCGCCCGTCTACCCTAACTCTCAATGCGCATCGCCATCGACATCGACTCGACCCTCCATGACTACTGGGACGTCTTCGCGAAGCTCGCGCGCAAGCGCTTCGGCGTCGCGCTCGCCTACGACGAGCAGATCACCTACGAGATAGACCGGCTCCGTCCCGAGCAGGTCGCGGCGCTGACGGCCGAGAGCCATGCGGCCGTCCACGTGCTCGGCGCGAGACCGTACGAGGGCGCCGTCGAGGTCGTCAGCGCCTGGCATGACGCCGGCCACTTCATCCACATCACCAGCCACCGGGCGCAGGACGCGCACGCGGCGACCGCCAGCTGGCTCGACCAGATCGGCCTGCCGCACGACGAGCTGTACTGCTCCTTCGACAAGGTCACGCGCTGCACGGAGATCGAGATCGACGTGCTGATCGACGACAGCCCGGAGAACATCCTGCGGGCGCAGGAGGAGCGGATCGTCCCCGCGACGATCCTGCACCCGTGGAACCGCGAGCTGTGCGAGGAGGAGGGCGTGATCTGCGCCGCCGACTGGCCGCAGCTGGCGCAGCGGCTCGCACCGGTGCTGGCCGGCGCCGGTCCCGTCAGGCGCTGAGGCGGAGGCGCGCCATCCTGGCGCGTCGACACTCCGCAACTGCGCAGCTTCGCCGAAGTAAAGCTGTGCATCACGGCTCTTCCGACCGGAGCGCCCGTAGAATCCGGCGCTGGGAGACCGGGTGCGAAGTCGTCGATTCCTCATCGTCGCCGGGCTTGTCGCCGTCCTGCTGGTCGGGGCGGTCGGAGCCTACGCGTACGACCACAGCCAGCGCGAGACGATCGCCGACGGCGTCGTCGTGGGCGGCGTGCAGCTCGGCGGGCTGAAGCTCGCAGCGGCGCGCGACAAGCTCGCGGAGGAGCTGCACGGCAAGCTCGCGAGACCGGTCGTGGTCACCTACGCGAGAGAGCGCTTCGTGCTCTCCCCGCGCGTGGCGCGCGTGCGCGCGCAGTACAGAGCGATGGTCACCGACGCGCTCGCGGTCAGCCGCGAGGGCTCGATCTTCGCCCGCGTCGGCCGCTCGGTCACCGGCGGCAGCGTCGACGAGCGCGTGCGCGCGCGGATCGCCTTCGACGAGCGCGCCGTCGACAGATTCGTCGACGACACCGTCAGAGCGCTCGACCGGCCGCCGAAGGACGCGACCGTCAGCTTCTCGGGCAGCTCGCTCGGCGAGGTCGAGGGACAGGACGGCGTCACCGTCGACCCGCGCCGGCTGCGGCGCGCCGTCGCGCGCGAGCTGCGCACCGTCGGCGGCTCCCGCACGATCGAGGCGCAGGCGAAGGTGGTCAGACCGAAGATCTCGACGGCGCAGCTGGCGCAGGAGTACCCGACCGTGATCACCGTCGACCGCGCGAACTTCAAGCTGTACCTGTGGAAGGACCTGAGAGTCGCGAAGGAGTACACCGTCGCGATCGGCGCCGTAGGGCTCGACACGCCGGAGGGCCTCTACTCGATCCAGAACAAGGCGGTCGACCCGGTCTGGAGCGTGCCGAACAGCGCCTGGGCCGGCGACCTCGCCGGCACGACCGTCCCGCCGGGCCCGTCGAATCCGATCAAGGCGCGCTGGATGGGGATATTCGACGGCGCCGGGATACACGGCACCGACGCCGTCTACTCGCTCGGCACCGCCGCGTCGCACGGCTGCGTGCGGATGGCGATCCCCGACGTCGTCGAGCTGTACGACCTGACGCCCGTCGACACGCCGATCTACATCGCCTGAGCTGATCCGTTCGTGGGCCCTGCGCGCAGCTCTTCCATCGAGATTTCCTCCCAACCTTGGTTCAGCAAAGAGGCATGATGGTCGCTGTGGCGAATAGCGAGAGCGCCGATGAAGATCCCACGTGTCTCCTTCCGCAGGACGGCGTACCACAAGGTGGTCGCATCATCCGTACCCTGGATGCGAAACCATGGGCGCTCAGGCCCGTCGGTGTCGGTCATCAACCCGGCGTCGACGAGCTGTCTACGGGTGGCGATCTGACCGGTGTCTGTATCGATGAAGAACAAGGCCATGTCCACGCAGCCTAGCGGCGAAAGCGCCGCTGACGGCTGGCGCCGTGCCCTGCTGCTGCAGGAGCAGGACCTGCGCCGTCGCGGTGCCGCCGAGAAGACGCGCCACGCCTACGCCGTCGACGGCGGGCAGTTCGTGCGCTGGGCGACGGGCCACGATCTGACGCCGGCCGCCATCACGCCGCGCGCGCTGCGCCGCTACGCCGCTGGTCTGACTGCTGACGGCCAGGCGCCGACGACGGTCGCCCGCAAGCTCGCCTCGCTGCGCTCGCTCTTCCGCACGCTCGTCGAGCACGGCGAGCTGCAGCAGAATCCGGCCGACCTGCTTTCGGCGCCGCGCAAGGGCTCGCGCCTGCCGTACGTGCTCAAGCCCTCCGAGGTCGCCGCGCTGCTCGACCGCATCCCCGCTGACACCGCGCTCTCGCTGCGCGACCGCGCGCTGTTCGAGCTGGCCTACGCCTCCGGCCTGCGCGCCGAGGAGCTGGTCACGCTCGACGTCGCCTCGATCGAGTTCGACGGAGAGCGCGTGCGCGTCGAGGGCAAGGGCTCCAAGACGCGGATCGTCCCGACGGGCGAACCGGCGCTGGCGGCGATCGCCCGCTACATCGAGAAGGCGCGCCCCGCGTTGGCGACGCCCGAGAGCGACGGCGCACTCTTCCTCTCGAAGTCCGGACGGCGCCTGTCGACCTCCGACGTGCGCCGGCGGCTGCGCGTCTGGGCCCGGCAGGCGGCCGGCGTCTCCACGGCCGGCGGGGTCTCCCCGCACGCGCTCCGGCACAGTTTCGCGACCCACCTCCTGGACAACGGGGCGGACCTCCGGTCGATCCAAGAGCTGCTCGGACATGCGAGCATCTCGACGACTCAGGTCTACACTCGGGTAGAGTCCGCGAGGCTGAGGTCGGCATACGCCAACAGCCATCCTCGGGCGTAGGTAGGCGGAGGGGGCGGCGCTGGAAACAAACGTCAAAGCGATCGAGCTCAAGGATCTCTGGCGCCGCTACAAAGCGAGCGGCGACGGGCGTGCCCGTGAGCGACTGGTCGTTGCCTATTCACCGTTGGTGAAGTATGTCGCTGGCCGCATGGCCTCCGGCTTGCCTGCCCACGTGGAAGAGGCGGATCTCATCTCCTATGGACTGATCGGCCTGATCTCGGCGATCGAGCGTTTCGACCTCGGCCGCGAGATCAAGTTCGAGACGTACGCGATCCCCCGCATCCGCGGCGCGATCATCGACGAGCTGCGCTCGCTCGACTGGGTTCCCCGGTCGGTGCGCGCGCGTGCCCGCGAGATCGAGCGCGCCAACGCGAAGCTGGAGCACAAGCTGCAGCGCGCGCCGACGGATGAGGAGATGGCGAACGAGCTCGACATGACGATGGACGAGTTCCAGGATGCGCTGATCCAGATCTCGAACTCGACGATCGCCGCGCTCGACGAGCTGTGGACCGTGTCGGACGCCAGCGGCGATCAGATATCGCTGCTCGACACGCTGCAGGACCCGGACGCGCCCGATCCCGAGAAGATCGTCGACGCGAGCGAGCTGAAGGACCGCGTGGCCGACGCGATCGCGCGCCTGCCCGAGCGGGAGAAGCTCGTGATCGCGCTGTACTACTACGAGAACCTGACGCTGCGCGAGATCGGCGAGGTGCTCGGCGTGACCGAGTCGCGGATCTCGCAGCTGCACACCAAGGCCGTGCTGCGGCTTCGCTCTCGGCTCCAGAGCGAAGACGCCGAATCCGGCCTCTGAAACCTCCGGCGTTTCCCGAGTGACCGGCCCCTTGGCGGGGCTGGTCACCGGAGGTAGTGTCCGATCAACTCGAGCAGAGGAGATCGGGCATGCACAAGTCCGCCGGCAGGATCCGGAACGTCGCCCTCGTCGGTCACCGCGGCAGCGGCAAGACCTCCCTGCACGAAGCGCTGCTCTACACCGCCGGCGCCGTCAGCCGGCTCGGCAGGGTCACCGACGGGACGACCTTCTCCGACTCCGACCCGGACGAGAAGGCCCGCCAGATGTCGATCTCCGCGTCGCTGGCGTCGTTCGAGTGGCAGGACCGCAAGGTCAACCTGATCGACACGCCCGGGGAGCCGAGCTTCGTCGCTGACGCGCTCGGATCGCTGCGCGTCTGCGAGTCGGCGATCTTCGTCGTCAACGCGGTCATGGGGGTCGAGGTCTCGACGACGCGGCTGTGGTCGCGCGCCGCCGAGCTGGACCTCGCGCGGCTCGTCTTCGTCAACATGCTCGACCGGGAGCGCGCCGACTTCTTCCGCACGCTCGAGAGCCTGAAGGCCGCCTTCGGCCCGCACGTCGTCGCGACCGAGATCCCGATCGGGCGCGAGCACGACGTCGCCGGCGTGATCGACCTCGTCGACATGAAGGCGTACGCCTACGACGGCGACGGCCGCGACAACTGCCGCGAGATCCCGATCCCGGACGAGCTGGCCGACGAGGCGCAGGCATATCGCGAGAGACTGATGGACGAGGTCGCCGAGAACTCCGACGCGCTGATGGAGCGCTACCTCGACGGGGCCGAGATCTCCCACCAGGAGATCGTCGACGCGCTCAAGGAGGGGACCAACCACGGCGCGCTGTTCCCCGTCACCTGCGGCGTCGCGACCCGCAACCTCGCCACCAACCGGCTGCTCGACGCGATCGTCGAGGACCTGCCCTCGCCGGTCAAGCACGGCGGCCTGGAGGTCGCCGGGATGACGCTGGAGCCGGTCGAGGAGGCCGACCTCTACGCCTACGTCTTCAAGACGCGCGCCGACCCCTTCGCCGGGCGCATCAACCTCTTCCGCGTCTACCAGGGCGTGATGCGGCACGACAGCCACGTGCTCAACACCCGCGCCCACGCGAAGGAGCGGATCGGTCAGCTGCTCGCCTTCGGCGGCAGAGAGACCGTCCACGTCGACGAGTTCGGGCCGGGCGACATCGGCGCGGTCGCGAAGCTGAAGGAGACGACCGCCGGCGACTGGCTGGCGGCGCGCGACGAGCCGATCTCGATGCCGTCGATCCCGCTGCCGGCGCCGGTGATGGCGTTCGCGATCGAGCCGAAGACGAAAGGCGACGAGGACAAGGTCTTCACTTCCATGCGCCGGCTGCAGGAGGAGGACCCGACGATCGACCTCCACCGCGACCCGCAGACCGGTGAGCAGATCGTCGCCGGCCTCTCGCAGATCCACGTCGAGGTCGTGATCGCGCGGCTGCGTGAGCGCTTCGGCGCCGAGGTGACGCTGAAGCCGCCGCGCGTCCCCTATCAGGAGACGATCCGCGCGCAGGCGAAGGCGCACGGCCGCCACAAGAAGCAGAGCGGCGGCCGCGGGCAGTTCGGCGACTGCAGAATCGAGATCGAGCCGCTGAGCGCGGGGGAGGGCTTCGAGTTCGTCAACGCGATCAGAGGCGGCGCGATCCCCGGCGGCTTCATCCCCGCCGTCGAGAAGGGCGTGCTGGAGGCGATGCAGCACGGCACCGTCGCCGGCTATCCCGTCAAGGACGTGCGCGTGCGTCTCGTCGACGGCTCCTACCACTCGGTCGACTCCTCCGAGATGGCGTTCAAGGTCGCCGGCGCGCACGCGATGAGAGATGCGCTGGAGCACGCGCGGCCGGTGCTGCTGGAGCCGATCATGCTCGTCGCGGTACTGGCGCCCGAGGCGTCGGTCGGCGACGTGATCGGCGACCTCAACAGCCGTCGCGGCCGCCCGCTGGGGATGGAGCCGAACGCCGGGATGACCGAGGTCAGAGCCGAGGTGCCGATGGCGGAGATGCTCGCCTACGCGCCCGATCTGCGCGCGATCACGGGCGGCCAGGGCGAGTTCTCGATGGAGTTCCTGCGCTACGAGGAGGTGCCGCCGCACCTCGCAGGCAGTGTCGTCGCGGAGGTGCGCGAGCAGGAGGCGGCGCACGCGTAGGAACGGGAGGTCGGCCGTGGGTCGCTATCCTGACCGACCTCATGACGACGAAGGACATCCGGACGACGCAGGCGCACATCTCCTGCGACGTCTGCGGCCGGACGCTGCTGCGCGGCGAGCGCGCGGAGACCTATCTCGCCGGGGGAACCCGCCGCGAGGTCTGCGAGCTGTGCCAGCCGCGCGCGCTGCACGAAGGGTGGGTGCGCGAGGGCGCGGCGCTGGAGCGCGGCACGCGCCCGGCCGCCGGTGAACGCCGCCGCTCGCTGTTCAGCCGTCTCAAGCGGCCGCGGCCGGAGGAGAGCGGCGCGCCCAACGGCGGCGCCCGCGGCCAGGACGAGTCGCGCGACCCGTCGCCGCAGCGCTCCTCGCGCGTCGAGCGGCTGGAGCCGCAGCGGGAGCTGCGCCAGGTGCGCGCGGTGCCGACCAACGTCGAGCAGCGCACCGCGACCGCGATCGAGCGCTTCAACCAGAGCGAGCACCCGCGCACGATCGCGGGCGTCGCCCGCTCGCTCGGCGCACCGGTCGTCGTCGCGCGCGCACTCGAGGAGCCGGCCAGCATCGTCACCATCGTCGTCTCGTGGGAGCTGTGCTGGTACCGCTACGAGGTCGACCTCGACGGCGGCGCCGTCCGCAGCGCCGGGCAGGGCTACGAGCTGGAAGAGCTCGAGCCGGCCGACCGCGTCGAGGCCAACGCCGTCGCGGACGAGTACGGCGCGCTCACGCCCGCGTGAATGCGGCGCGACGTGGCGTCCTGCCGGTGCATTAGCATGCGCTCACTTGGTCGTCGATGGACCGGCGAGGACCGTTGATCTACTGCGTAGTGCCCGCTGAGCTCGCTGAGGAGCTCTTCGACAAGCTGACGGCGTACTACGCCGATGACGACAATGTGACGGTGATCGTCGATCGCCGCAGAGGTGAGCGCCGTGAGCGCGCCTCCAGCGGTGACGGTGAGTTCGTTCGCACAGTTCGTGACCGGCGGCGCCGCGGCGCCTCCGAGCAGCTGCCGCTGGGTCCGGCCGTCCGCATCGACGGGAGCGTGTGAGGCTCGTCCTCCACATCGACGGCGGGGCCCGCGGCAATCCCGGGCCCGCCGCGATCGGCGTCGTCGTCTCGACGCCGGAGGGGGCGACGGTCGAGCAGGTCGCGGAGGCGATCGGCGAGGCCACCAACAACGTCGCCGAGTACCGCGCGCTGCTGCGCGGGCTGGAGCTGGCCCGCGCGCGCGGAGCCGACGAGGTCGAGCTGGTCGGCGACTCCGAGCTGGTCGCGCGCCAGGTCAGCGGCGAGTACCGCGTCAGACATCCGGCGCTGAGACCGCTGCACGCGGCGGCGCTCGCAGCGCTCGCCGGCTTCGACGCGTGGACGATCCGCACGGTGCCGCGCGCGCAGAACGCCGCCGCCGACGCGCTCGTCAACGCGGCGCTCGACGCGTAGCGCCGGTCCGCCTGCTTGCCCCCGCCGGTCTGAGCGGGCGGGCGCGCGGGTACCCCTTCCGTGCCGCTGAGATGTCAGAAAGGGGTGGTCCATGTCCGAGCAGTGCGCGCAGACGAGCCATCAGACGGTTCGGCTCAGCAAGGGCAAACACGCGGCGCCGACCGAGGGCGCCTGCGTGATGGAGCTCGCGTCGATGCTCGCCGGAGAACCGTTCAGCGACCGTCCGGCGTCGGCCTGTCCGGTCGTCGGCGGCTTCCTGCGGGCGTACAACGACCGCATCGACGACGAGCGCCGGCAGGACCTCTACCGCTACGCCGCCGAGGTCGTCGGCACGCGCGGCAGCGCCGAGGTCGAACGGGCGCGCGAGCGCCGTTGTCTCGAATGGGCCGACGAGCGCAAACGCGAACGGGCCCGCGCGCTGCGCTGGGTCACGCGTCCCTCGCCGGCGGTCGTCGACCGTCGCCTCGGCCTCGACGCCGCCGGGACGTTCGCCGCCCGCTCGATCCGCCGCCACACCGACCGCACCCACGCGGCCGCCCTGGCGCTGATCGACGAGCTGATCGCGATGGGCCCGCACGGGCCGGCGAGCGCCGAGAGCGCAGACGCCGGCACGACCGCCTCCTCCGGGACGGCGGCCGTCTGACGCGCGCGACGGCGCCGCGGCCGGCAGCTCAGGCCGCGACGCCGTTGGGCGTCAGCACGCTGAGGTCTTCCGGCGGGTCGCCGGTCAGCAGCCAGTGGCCGTCGTCGTCGCGGCGCAGCAGCTCGCGCTCGGTCAGGGTGCCGAGCGCGCTGGTGACCGACGGGCGCTGAGCCCCCACCAGCAGCGCGAGCTGCCTGTGGGTCAGCGCCAGCGGCACGAGCACGCCGTCGGAGGTGACCTTGCCGTAGCGGTCGGCGAGGTGCCAGAAGAAGGCGAGCAGCCGCACGTCGACGCGCTTGAGGCTGTGG